>JAKOPZ010000282.1 GCA_029778615.1 Chloroflexota bacterium
AGTTTGCCGCCGAGGATGTGACCGAATTGGTGAAACAGTGTGGTGATTTCGACGCCGATGAGATAGACGAGCGCGAAATAAAAAACGACTGAAAAATTTTTGGACGCGCTGGAGTTTTGGAGAATGCCGAGTGCGAGGAATATAAAGGGACTCAGCCAGAGAATTGGCGTGATGGAAACAGGAATGCCCCAAAATCTCCCCAGCGGAATATGCCGCACGGTGTCGAGATTTTCGATCCAACCGTAGAGGAGATATTTGTGCAAATGGGGACGAAGCATTTGTATTCTTGGATGTCTGAAATTACGCGCAAGTGAGAACAAATGCTTCGTCCCTACTCCGCGATTGCCGCGCGCTTGCGCACTTGCTCTACCGAAACGCGCTGCACATTCCACGCAAGACCCGTTGCTTCCAACGCGCGAATGACATACGCGGAAAAATCAAACTGCCACCATTTCATGCCGTGGAACGCGGCGCGCGGAAACGCGTGATGATTGTTGTGCCAACCTTCGCCCAGCGCGAGAAATCCGACCCACCAATTGTTGCGGCTCGCGTCATTCGTCGCAAACGGACGCGCGCCGAACGTGTGACAAATGGAATTGACACTCCACGTGCTGTGATGCACAAAAAACAAGCGCACGAGTCCGCCCCACAACAAGCCGCTCCATCCGCCAATGACGAACGGAATCACGAGCCCGAGCGCAACCCACAACAACCATAACTTGTCCACCCAAACGACGAGTGAATCTTTTAATAACCACGTGCCATACTTGTCCAATTGCGGACGATACCCAAAACTCCAACCGATGTGCGCGTGCCACAAACCCGCAAGCGGACTGTGTGGGTCATCGTCGGTATCCGAGTGCGCGTGATGTTCGATGTGTGTCGAAGCCCACGTAATCGGATTGCCTTGCAGCGCCATCGTTCCAAAAATTAACAGCAGTGCGCGAATGATGGGATTCGTTTCAAAACTGCGATGCGTGAGCAAACGATGAAAGCCAATGGTCACGCCAAACCCCGTGACGAGATACATCGCAAGCAACAGCGCGACATCGAGCGCGGTCACATAGCGTTCCCACAATTGCACTATCGCGTAAAGGGTGGCGATAGGTGGAATGAGAACGACGGCGAGAATCGTCAATTTTTCGACGAGCGGTTTTTCGTACGGGATGCTTTCAACGGATTTGGTGAGAGACATGAATTTCCTTTCGGGAGATGGAATTTGATTTCGTGCGATGTTCTTGCCTTGAAACGCTATTTGAATTCATTCAGCCACCGCACTTCTTTTTCAAATCAACCTCCGAAAGCGAATTCAAGAGGCGCAAGAGCCGCCGCCGTAAAACGGGGACTGGTTCTTCTGTCGAAAGAACAATACCCCAATGCTCTTTGCCTTCATTGAGATATTGCTCGTGTAGGGGCGCGAAATCTTTGTGGTTCATTGAGACGATGGCACGCTTTTGAGAAACGGCAAATGCAAATTGTACGTCGTCGTCTGCTTCGTCCATTTTCAATTCAGTCGTGGACGTCACATCAAAACCCAGCTTGCGTAATTGCGCAGCGAGATGCCAAGAGACATGCGCGTTCAGATGGAGTTTAGGCGAGGGCATGTGTAGGGTGTTCCTGTAACCAGCGTTCGTAACTATTTTCTTCCCGCACGCGTTCAATCTCTTCTTTGTGGTCGTGATAGTACGCCAACGCGCTAAAGACAGCAGCGGGATTCAGATATTCCCATTCCGCCAGAATATCTTCAACCGACATGCCAACTTTATAGTAATAGCCGACGATGTGCCAAACGGCAATGCGCGTCTTTTCGATGATGGCTTCACCACTCAAGACCCCTTCGACCTTGACGATGTGCGGATACTCCGTGCGTTCGACTTTTTTACTCATCGCTATCCTGCCTTTCTCAATATCTCATCCAATTATACTCTCAACTCAACGCGCGTTTCCAATCCCCGCGCGCGAGAAAAACGCCCAGCACAAAAGCGACGAGCGTAAAGCCATAAAGTACAAACAACGCGACGTTTGCAAAATTCACTTGGTCGGCGAAACGCGCGATTTGAATTGTGACCGTCGGCAGAATCAACAACAGCATAGGCACGCCGAACAACACACGCGTGCGGTCATTTTCGCGCGCCATTGAAAGCATCAACGCGGCGAGCGCGATGAGCCATGAAACAAACGCGCGCGTGGTCAGCGGCGTCATCCGCCACGGCGCGTTATTGATGAGCAAATCGGGAAAAAGAAAAAGGACAACGGCAATGATTGCGAGCGCGCCGCCCCAATGAATGAGCGCGGTGCGTACTTCGCGCGGCAGCGGTTCATTGGGAACGACGACGCCCGAGGTTTTCACTTTGCGTTCAAGATAAAAATAAAAGCCGATAAAAATCGGCGGCGGCAAGAGATAACTGATGAACCAACCCCAAAACGATGGCGTGCCGACCAAAAATTTATCCCAATGCAAAAGTGTGGTGATAAATTCTGCCGCGCTGAAAATCGCCGTCGGCAAAATCATGACGCGAATCATTTCCCAACGCCGCGCGAACAAGGGCAGCACAAACAACAACGCGGACGACATGTAATACGCGCCGAGTAGCGACGCCATCACAACAGGTTGAATATCCCACGCAAAATTTTCGCGCGTGTTTTGGGGAAACAGTCCAACGCTCAACACCGCGCCCACGCCAAAAAATACTTCGGCGACAAACCACACGCGCAGTCCTAATGGAATCGGTGTACCGGGATTTTTCATGCTGCCAATTCCTCTGCGCGATTTGGGCGATAGCCAATGGCGGCGGCGAGCAAGCCAGGAATGCCCGCGAGCAAATGAAACGGATGGTCGAACGGCTGCAAACCCAAACCAAATTGAAAGCCCGTGACGAGACCGACGAACCCCAACGCGGTGTAATAAATTCCAAAGAGCAGCGCGAACCACCACACCGCCGCGCGTCCGCCCCAACGCAATGCCGCAAGCGCAAGCAAGCCCGTGACAACGTGCATCGTCGAATGAATCGGAATCATGCGCGTCGCCTGAAGCAATTGTGGAAACGCGCGATCCAACGCGGGGAACATCAAAAACAATAACGTACTTGTCCCTTGCAGTAACAAGAATCCGCCCGCCGCTGCCGTGTACCACGCGGGCGCGCGTTCCCGAAGGTGCGCGAAATTCATCACGCGCTCCTTTCCGCCAAAATTTGGCGCGGCGTTCCAAGTTTCCAAAATGCTTGGCGCGCAGAAAACACAATCATCACGCTCAACGCGCACGTCATCAGCGCCAGCGCGCCGAGCCATAACGCGACAGAAATTGTTGGACCATTCAGCAAATTGAAAAAACGCAGCGAGGCGAAAGATTCCGCG
>JAKOPZ010000283.1 GCA_029778615.1 Chloroflexota bacterium
CACAGCGCGAGCGAAACATTGTCCCACCCTTCGCCACCGTACTCTTTCGGCAATGCGCCGCCGAGCCAACCATGCGCGCCCAATTCATGAATGAGCTCCATCGGCATTTCGCCGCGTTCATCCATCGCGCGCGCGAAAGGAGCTACGCGCGTGTTTGCAAAATCGCGCGCGCAGGTTTGGATTTCTTGTTGAGAAGAGGTGAGAGAAAAATTCATTGTGACCGAAGAATCAAATTCATCGGCAAACGATTGAACAAACGAATACAACAAACAAATTCATTCGTTGTTTGCATTGGTACCTTTGTTTGCCGTTGTTTTCTAAACAACGGAATCCAATCTCCAGTCTCTAGTCTCCGCTCTTCTCACGAATAAACTCCAACACTCGCTTCCACGCATCCGCCGACTCGTTCGCAAATTCCGTGTACTTGCGGTCAAAGAAACTGTGCGGCGCGCCGTCGTAAATGACGAGTTCGTGTTCCACGCCCGCCTTGTCCAATTCTAAATCGAGTTGTTCCACTTGTTCGCGCGGAATGCCTTGATCCGCGCCGCCGTAAAGTCCCAAGACAGGATAATGAATTTTGTGCGCTTCTTCCAACGCGGTGCCGTCCGCGCCGGGAATTTGGCGCGCAAGTCCCGAATAGAACGGAATCAGTCCCGCGAGTTTATATTTTTGTGAACCCGTGTAGAGCGCAATCGTTCCGCCGCGGCAAAAGCCGACGATAAACGTTGCCGCGTCGCTGTCTTTTTGCAAATACGCGAGCGCGGCGTCCACATCACAATAACACGTTTCCATCGTCATGGCGGCAACATGTGGCTGCCAATCAAATTCCTCATCGCGCGCGGTCAGTCCCGCCGTGCGCCCGAAATAATCAATCGCCAACGCGCGCACGCCCACTTCGGCGAAACGCATTGCCAGTTCTTTATAAAATTGATGCAGCCCGCGAACGTCGGGATAAATCAACACCTGCGCGTCGAATCCGTCCACTGGTGACGCGAGATACGCATTAAATTGATTACCGTCGCTCGCGGTC
>JAKOPZ010000284.1 GCA_029778615.1 Chloroflexota bacterium
GAGACCTTGAGGGTTTCAACGCAAGATGATTCGTTTAGTGGTAGTGGACGACCATCCCGTCGTGCGGCACGGACTTGTTTCGATGCTGCATTACGAAAAGGACATGCAAGTCGTCGGCGAAGCAGGCGACGGCATCGAGGCGGTGCGCGTGATTCTGGAGCAAACCCCGGAAGTGGTGCTGCTCGATTTGCGCTTGCCGCAACTTTCGGGCATTGAGGTAATGAAACGCGTGCGCGCGCAACAAACACACACGCGCTTTCTCGTCCTCACCACGTATGATGCCGACGAATATATTGTGCCCGCGCTCAGCGCCGGCGCGCAAGGATATTTGCTCAAAGATACTACGCCCGACGAATTGACGCGCGCCATCCGTTCGCTCGCGGCGGGCGGCTCACCGCTTGAACCGGTAGTCGCCGCGAAATTGTTGACCAGCATAAACGAAAAAGAACAAGATGAATTGTCGGCGCGCGAGATGGACGTGCTAAAATTGTTGGTGGCGGGCGCGAGCAATAAAATGATTGCCGCGCAATTGAACGTTTCCGAAAATACTATCAAGTCACACCTGAGTCATATCTTTGGCAAATTGCAGGTGCAGAGCCGCGCCGAAGCGGTCGCCGTTGCGTTACAGCGCGGCATTGTGCCGCTTGACCGTTCGGCGTAATCAAATTTCTTTCAATAGCTTTTGCCAATCGTACGCCCGTTTTCTCGAGACCGCGAGGGTTGGAGAAGGCGGGTTTTGTTTGTGGTACGCCGATTGACCCAAGCTATTTCTTTTCACGCAATGAAAACAGAGACTTCTCGGCGAGCCCAACTTTTGGCAGTCTTTGGCTTGTTGGTGACATTGTTTTTGGTCGCGCTTGACCAAACGGTTGTCGGCACCGCGCTGCCGCGCATTGTCGCCGATTTGAGCGGGTTCGAGCTGTATGCGTGGGTGACGACGGTTTATTTGCTGACGGAAACCGCAATCATTCCCATCGCGGGCAAGTTCGGCGATATGTACGGACGCAAATGGATTGCGCTCGCGGGCGTGGTCATTTTTCTCTTGAGCAGCTGGTTGTGCGGCTTTGCGCCAAACATGTGGTGGTTGATTGCCGCGCGCGGAATTCAGGGCATTGGCGCGGGCGCGATTTTTGCAACCGTTTTTACGTTGATTGCCGATGTGTTTCCGAATCCCGCCGAGCGCGCAAAATATCAAGGACTCTTTTTCGCGGTCTTTTCACTTTCCTCTGTCATTGGTCCGATTGTGGGCGGCGGCATTACGGACACGCTCGGGTGGCGCTGGGTGTTTTATGTGAATGTGCCTGTGGGAATTCTTTCGCTCGCGCTGCTGCCGTTCGTTTTGCCCAATACGGAACGCCACGCGCGCGGGCGTGTGGATTGGCTTGGCGCGCTGACCAGCACAATCGGCGTCGTTGCCCTTTTGCTCGCGTTCACGTGGATTGGTCAGGGTGACGCGTGGACGGCGCCGCAGGTGATGGGCGCGTTTCTTGTGACACTTGTTTCCTTTGCATTGTTCGTCCCGATTGAACAACGCGCGTCCGACCCGATCATTCCTTTTGCGCTCTATCGCAATCGCACCATCAGCGCCGTGACCGCAATGATGTTTCTCATCAGCATTCCGATGTTTGGCATCATTTTTTACACGCCGCTCTATTTGCAAGGAGTTGTCGGCGAAAGCGCCGCCACTTCGGGCGCGATTTTGATTCCGTTGGTGTTGACCATGACGCTCGTGAGCGTGGTCGGCGGGCAATTGATTTCGCGCATCGGACATGTGCGTCCGTTTTTGATTTTTGGCGCGGTGGCGGTGTTGTGCGGCGCGTTCTTGTTGACGACGCTCAATGCGACGCCGAATCTGTGGTTACTTGGCTTATACATGTTCATTTTGGGCGTGGGCTTGGGACTGCTTTTGCCAAATTCCACGCTTGCCGTTCAGAGTTCGGTGGAACCGCGTTATCTCGGCGTTGCCACATCGGCGACGCAATTCATTCGTTCGATTGGCGCGACCATCGGCACTGCCTTGATGGGTACATTTGTCGCGGCGGGTTATGCGGGAACGCTCACCGCGAATTTGCCGCCGGGAACGACGGACGAATTGGCACACGCGATTTCAAGTCCCGATGCGTTGGTGAGCGCGAACGCGCTGCAAGCGTTGACACAAGCTGCGGCGGTTTTGCCGAACGGTGAGGTCTTGATGCAAATGCTGATACACGTTGCGCGCCAAGCGTTGGCGGCAGGCATCCATCAAGGTTTTTGGATGGTCACGGCAGCGAGTGCGTTGGCGCTCGGCATCTCCCTGCTCATTCCGCATCTGAATTTGAAACAACACCGCACCCATTCCAGTAATGTCGAATTGGACTTGGAAGGACTGAGCAGTATTCCCGCTCCCACCGAATGATGCATACGCCGCGCACGCGCGGCGTATTTTTTTGCTTGACGCGTTTTGAAATTTGCGTTATCCTCTGCGTGTCCGACATACCGAACGTTCGGTATGTGGATAGGAATCATCTCCTCGTCTATGGCAGACGCAGACTCGACTCTTTCCACAATCCTCACCGCCGCCGAAACATTGTTTGTCGCACGCAATTACGCCGACGTTTCGATGCGCGACATTGCGAACGCCGCAAACGTTTCGACGGGCGCGCTGTATCATCATTTCCCCAGCAAAGAAAAACTCTATTACGCCATGTTCACTGCGTACATGGCGCGGATGAAACAAACGACGCTCGACGCGACGCCGAACGACGGCTCGTGCCGCGAACGTTTGCGCGCGCTCACGCGCGTCTATTTGGCAATGCGTCCCGCGCAGCGGAATGTGATGCGGCTCGTGCGGCGCGATTTGAACGCGTTCAACGGACGACTGCGCGACGGCATGGTGCGCGCGTATCAGGGCGCGGTGCCCGATTTGGTGGAACAAGTACTGCGTGATGCCATCAAGCAAAAAGAAATCAAAAAACAAGATGCGCGCTGGCTCGCGTGGGCATACGTGGCGATTGTGGAAACGACGCTCGGCGAATACGCGCAGCAAAAATTGGGCAATGTGGACGCGCGTTTGGATGCGGCGTTGGATTTGTTTTTGGAAGGCGCAAGGACTTGATTGTCATTTCGAACGGAGTGAGAAATCTCGGTTCGGCAAAAAGAGATTTCTCGCAAGGACGGCTCGAAATGACAACTTTTATTTTTTATGCGAGTCAACATTTTAGGCGGCGGACCTGCGGGTCTCTATTTCGCGGTGCTGTTGAAAAAACAAAATCCCGCGCATGACATCACGGTTATCGAACGCGATGGACCGAATGATACGTTCGGTTGGGGGATTGTGTTTTCGGAAACGACGCTTGATAATTTCGCACAGTACGACCGCGCCACGTATGATGAATTTACGCGCGCGGCGCAAAAGCGCGATAACGTCATCATCGAACACAAAGGCGAAAAAATTTGCGTGCGCGGCAATCCGATTTCGGGCGTCGCGCGCATCACATGGCTGCAGATTTTACACCAACGCTGCCGCGAGCTCGGCGTCAATTTGCGATTCAACGAAAACGTCGCGAATGTCAACGATTATTTGAATTGTGATTTGCTCGTCGGCGCGGACGGCGCGAATAGTTTGGTGCGAAAAACCTACGACGGTTTTTTCATGCCTTCGATTGAAATTCGTCAAAATAAATTTATCTGGCTCGGCACCGAGCAAGCGTTCGACGGTTTGACGATGATGTTTCGTGAAACCGACGCGGGCTTGTTCATCGGGCATGCGTATCAGTTTAGCAAAACGCACAGTACGTTCGTCGTCGAGTGTCCGCCCGAAACGTGGCTCAACGCGGGTCTCGACAAAATGAGTGATGATGACGCGGTGCAATATCTCGCCGAAATTTTCAAACGCGAGTTGAATGGACACGCGCTCTTGCACAATAATTTTGTGCGCTGGCTAAATTTTCCGTTGGTGAAAACGCGCAAGTGGCATCACAAAAATATCGTACTGCTTGGCGACGCGTTGCACACCGCGCATTTTTCGATTGGCTCGGGCACGAAACTCGCAATGGAAGATTCGATTGCGCTTGCGGATGTTTTTGCGCGCTGTCCAAATATCGAAACTGCGCTGCCTGAATTTCAACGCGTTCGCAAACCCGTAATTGACCGTTTTCAAACCGCCGCGCTGCGCAGCTTGTCGTGGCTGGAAAATGTGCAAAATTATTTGCATCTTGAGCCATTGCCATTCGCGTACAAAGTAATGACGCGCAGTCAACGCGTGAGTTTCAAACGTATCGAAATGGCAGACCCCGAATTCGCGCACGCGTATGCGGCGTGGAAAAAAGCGCAGCCGCAGCGCGGCGCGATTCCCGATGAGTTTTTGGATTTGTTTCAGAAAAAAGCGTTCGGACATCTTGCAACGATTATGCCCGACGGCACGCCGCACGTGACGAGCGTGTACGTGGATTGGGACGGAAAATATGTAATCATCAATTCCGCGCGCGGGCGCATCAAAGATAAAAATATGCAAGCGCGCCCTCACGTGGCGCTGCAAATTCCTGACCCCGATAATTCCGACAGATATATTTCGATTCGCGGGCGCGTCGTGGAAATTACGCAAGAGGGCGCGGAAGAACATCTCAACAAATTGTCGCAGCGTTATATTGAAAAAGATGTCTATCCGCCGAGTATGCGTTTTCCCGGCGAAGTGCGCGCGTTGTATAAAATTTTGCCTGAAAAGGTGATTGTGTGGAGTCCGTGGAGCGGATAACATGTAGAGATGTTTCGGTGAAACGTCCAGAGACTAGAGATTGGAGATTAGATGATGCGTGTCGCATGGGTAACGGGCGCGGGGAAAGGGATTGGGGCAGTGATTGCGCGCGAGATCGCGAAACGTGAAATTCGCGTGGCGGTTTCGGCGCGCACGGTGGCGGATATTGAAAATGTTGCGAATGAAATTTGTGACAACGGGGGAAAAGCATTCCCCGTTGTCTGCGATGTGACGCAGCCCGATTCCATCACAAACGCCGTCACGCAGATTCAAGAAAAATTTGGAGCGATTACGATTTTGGTGAATAACGCGGGCGTGGGCGGTTCGCACAAATTCATCGGACATGACGACGCGCTGTGGCACAAAATTCTCGACACGAATTTGAATTCCGTATATTACGTCACCAAAGCCGTCGCGCCGATGATGGTACAAGAAAATTGGGGACGCATCATCAATATCGCGTCGGTGTCGAGCAAAGTCGGCAGCAAATACACCGCCGCGTACACCGCGTCCAAACATGGCGTACTCGGTCTCACGCGCGCGCTCGCTGCGGAATTTATTTCCAACAACATCACCGTCAACGCGATTTGTCCCGCGTATGTAGATACGCCAATGACGGACGCAACAATTGCGAACATGCACAAACGTACAAAAATGTCGGAAGCGGACGCGCGCGCGTATCTCGAAAAACTTTCGCCGCAAAATCGGTTAATTACTTCGGAAGAAGTCGCGCATGTCGCGCTCATGCTGATTGACGAAAATGCGCGCGGGATTACGGGGCAAGCGATAAATGTGGATGGGGGGATGGTGATGTTTTGAAGA
>JAKOPZ010000285.1 GCA_029778615.1 Chloroflexota bacterium
CGCGCAAATCGGGGTCCTTGAGCGCAGACAAGCGCGCGCGATAGTCCGCCAAGGAAATTGTCTGCGCGGAGGCAAGCACAATCGTATTCAAGTCGTCGGGGTAATCGAGCAGCAGCACGGTCGGAAAAACTTGATGCAGCGTTGCGGCGAGCGCGTTCACCAAACGCGCGTCGGTGGGCGTGCGCGCGGCGTTGACGGCGACGACGCCGCGTGCGGTCAAATGCGATTTCAATTCTTGATAATACTCGACCGTCGCCAAATGGAACGGCACATACGGTTGGCGGTACGCGTCCACAATGATTACATCATACTGCGCGTTCGTTTTTCGCAGGGCGGCGCGTCCATCGTCCACCACCACATTCAAATTTGGTTCGTTCATCGCGAAAAATTCGCGCCCGACGCGAACGATTTCAGGGTCCAGTTCAATCCCATCCATTTTGATTTCGGGATATGCCGCCGCGAATTGTTTCGTCACGGTCCCTGCCGCGAGTCCGACTACAAGCAAAGTGCGCGGCGCGTCTTGCGCGGTCAAATAGGGCGTCACCAGAAATAAATCCCAATAGCCGCCGAGCCGCAGTGTGTTTGGATAATACACCGACTGAAATGCTTGGCCCTCGTTGACGGTCAGCAAACGCAACTCTCCTTCTTGCAGCACCTGAATAAAATTGTACGCCGATTCGGTCTCGTAGATTTCATTCGACAATGGTTTGATACTCCCGCGCGGCAGCAGCGTCAGACCTGCTGCCAAACTCGCCAGTCCGAACGCGCACAGCGCAAAAAAAAACGCGCGCGTCCGAATTGCAGCGACAAGAACCACGAGCAGCAGCGCGAGCGCAAACATGATAAAAGTAAGCCGCGTGCCGAACGTGGGGATGAAAAAAAATACGGTGAGATAAACACCCAAAATCGAGCCGATCGTTGAAAGCGCATACAAGCCGCCGCCCGTCGAGCCAACCTTTTCAAGGTCGCGCGCCGCGAGACGCAGCGCGAATGGCGGCACACAACCCAGCAGCGTGACGGGAAGCGCAAACAAAACCAACACACCCAGAAAAGAGGCGAGTCCCAATTCCGCGTTGAACTGCGCGAGCGCGGGAATGGCGAGTCCTAAAAGCGGCGCGGCGACAAAGGGAAGCAGCGCGATGGTCACTGCCGCGCCGGAGAGGATGGACAACAGCGTGCGCGGGCGCGGGTCGCGGTCCGCCCAACGTCCGCCGAGCCAATAGCCCACGCTCAAGTAAATCAAAATCACGCCAATGAGATTCGCCCAAATCAGCAGCGATGTGCCAAAAAACGGCGCGAGCAAACGTGACGCGGCGAGTTCGACGCCGAGCGAGGCAAAGCCGGAAACAAAAACGATGGCGGCAAGCAGTGCGCGAGACACAAGCGGAAATTATATGGCGCATCGCGCACAGCGCAAGTGCGCGGCAGTGATGCAAACACTCTACCTTCAATTTTATTGACAATGCTTTTTTTTCGCTTTACACTCGGTTTACTTGAAATTCTCCGCTCTTGCCGCGCTATGAAAAATTCTTTGCCGCTTGCGATTCCCCGTTTGCCCGCGCACCCTTCACGGCTCGCGCTGTTTCTTGTCCTCGCCGCGCTTTTTGTTTGCGTCGCCGCGTGCGACAAGTTGCCCATCGTGAATCCGCCGCCAACGCCCGCGCGTCAGATTAGCTTTGACGGACCGGTCACGCTCAATGTGCGCGCAGGAGAGACATTGGTCGGCACGACGATTGTGTATCAAGGCAAAGCGAGCGACGGGCGCGCGATTATGAGCATCAACGGTCTGCAAGCGCTGAAAGCGACGGCGGATTCGGTGAAATGGTCGGGCGCGCTCGTTTTGTTTTCGCTGGTGGATTTGGATTTGCGCGTGGTCACGTTTGACGAATCGAGCATGACGCTTGCGGGGACCATTCACATCGTCGTCCAAGAACCGAATCCCGTCGCGGGCGACGCGTCCAAAAATCAAATCGCGAGTTTTCTCGTGCCGCTCACCTACACCGTGTCGCGCAATTCCAACATTCCGGGCACAACGGTCGGCTATTTGGGCGCGGGTACGGGCGGCGCGGAATTTTCAAACCTCGACCAATTTCCGTTTCGCGAGCGTTTTGATTCCGTCGTATGGCAAGGACATTTGCGCGACCGTATCGCGGTGCGTTACGATTTGCGCGTGGTGGATTTCAATGCCGACCGCGTAATTTTGGGCGGTACGGCAACGCTCATTTTTGAACAATAAAAATCGGCGACAGGTGTCGCCGATTTCTTTATTCCACACGAAATCTCCACCACTTGCTCCACTTGCTGCACACATTCTCGCGACACGCGCGCACGCGCCAGAGTTCCAGTTCGCCGCGCGCGAGTTTTGTCGTCTTTACCTGCGTTGCGGCAATGTCATCGCGCGCAAAAACTTGCGCGCCTTTTTTGGACCCTTGACGCATCACAATTTCATAGCGTTCCGCACATTCCACAGGATTCCATTTCAACAGCACGCGTCTTTTTTTCACACTGCTCTTGTTCGCGGGCGCGGTGAGCGTGGGAATGCCGGGCGAATTGCACGAGGGCGACGTGGTCGTCGCGGTTGGCGTAACAGTCGGCGTCGCATTCGCGGGCGGAGTGGTTGTAGGCGTTGCGGTAGGGGGGGGTGAACCGTTCGCGAAAAATACGCGCTCAATTTTCGTCACGTGTCCCGCGTTGTCTTGAATCTCAACGATCATCTGCGCGTTCAATGACGCCAGATTCACCGCCGCGCCGAGCGGGACATTCACCGTCGCACCGTTCGCGGGACTGATGCCTTGTGCAAAATTGTAACCCGCCGCGTGTCCGTTGAGAGTGACATTGAACGTTACGCGCAACGAATTATTCTTCAAGCCCGATTCCAAATCATACGCCGCGACAGTTATTTGATTCAAATTCGTATTGGCTTGCTCAAGCGTCGGCGCTGCCCACAACGTTGGGCGCAAATCATCTTCAAACCAGCCCCACATTCCACGATTCGATAAATCAATCGGCGCGCCCAAATCCACCCAGCGCGCGAATTTTATTTTCTCGTCCCACGTCAATAGGTTCGCGTGTGTGGCGCTCGGCGTAAAATCCAAATCGCCATCGCGCGTCTCATTCGCGCGTCCGTCCAAACGCGCATTGTAAATTTTCCAAATCAATAACGAATCGCGCGCCTGAAACGCGCGCATGTAACGCGTCAGCGTCGGCGGCAGAAAATTTTCGTACGTGCCGTTCGGCGTGCCCAGTCCGTACTGCGCTTGGTAATCTTGCGTGAGCCGATAGTACGTGCCGGGAAAGCCGCCGATGGTGTGGTTATCGTCGTGCAAATTCAACTTGCCGTCGCTCGTATCGTTCGTGTGACAGCCCGCGCATTTGCTTTCGAGAAGCGGTTGAATGTCTTGAAAATATTCCACCGTCGTCTGCGTTTGATTCAACAGCGTCGTTGACGGACTGCCGTTCATTTGTGTCACATTGAGCAGCGGCGTTTGCAATGCCATGTCGGTAAACGGATTGCTCCATGCCCACGTGTTATCAAAATTTTGCGGTTCGTGCGCGTGCGCGTGACAGCCGCCGCAGTTGTAGCGCGCTTCGCCGGGACGGAGTTGATGCCACGTTTGCGCCATGTTCAACACCATGCCGTTGCGGTCGAGCGTTTGAAACGTGAACGGCGTATCGGCGGGAATGCGCGCGAGAAAGGACGTGTCCGTATTGCCGTTGCTGTCAATCACGCCTTCGTGGCGTACAGGCATTTCGCCCAAAATTCGCAAACGCTCGTTGCCGACATTTTCAAACGCGCGCCCATTATTCGGATACGAACGGTCGGTCTGAGGAAGCATCGCGAGAATTCGCACCGCATAAATATCATTGTCAGAATAAATGCCCGCGTCCGCGCCTTGATGCTGCCACGCGTCCAACGCTTCGTGCGACGCGTTAAATGGGTCGGGGTCGGGCGCCCACGGCGGACCATTGCGCGGATTGGTATCGCGCCATATCAGCGACGAAGTGCCAATCAAGCCGAATGCGGTGTTGCTTGGCAAGCGGTCGTTGTTCGTATTTTGGAAATTTGGCAAAACATTCGGCTGCGCGTGTCCCGCGAAAATTTGTGCGTACGAAACGACGGGGCGCGCCCACTGTTCGTTATACTGCGGGTCGTTCAAAATTTTTTGCAAATCGCTTGGCAGCGCGGAACCATCGCTTGCCTTTTGCGCGTTGAGCAAATAGATTCCGCCATCGTAAAACGGCAGCGCGCGTCCGTTTCCGACAAAAATGCCGTTGTGATTCGCGGGACCGGGCGTATAAATCAACAACAAACCGCCGCCGGGAACAACTGCGGGATGCGTCACTTTGCCGATGCGCGTCGCATTACCGCCCGCGCAGTCCGAACCGGATTGATTGTAAATGTTGCCGCCGACGGTACACGGCGCGGGAAAATCGCCCGCAAGCGAAAACGCGTCGTCCGTCCAATTCGTTAAATCAATTTGTCCCTTGCGTTGAAACGGCATGTACGTATTCGCTTCGTTAATGCCGCGCAAATCCACGCCCGGCGGGTCGAGTGGATACCGTACAAGGTCGCCGAATCCGTTATTGTTCAAATTGTAATAACGCACCGTTGCAATATCGCCGTTTGGCATTTGGGTCATAAAGTGATGCCCGGTCGCGTTTTCGCCAAAACCCGAAACAGTGTTCCACTGCGTGCCATCAGGACGAATCACCCACAAATTAAATTGACGCGCATCGCGCGCGCCTTGATTCTCCCAGCTGGTAAAGAGCAAGCGTCCGTCCAACAATTGAAACGGATGCAGTGCCATGGATTGATTCAAGTAACCGATTTGGTGCGCGTTCGCGCCGTCCCAATCCGTCACAAACAATTGCAGCGCGCGTTCCGCGCCATTGAACGCGTTCACGGGCAAAAAATTATTGCGCGATGAAACAAATGCAATCGCGGGGTGCGCCGCATCCATTTGCGAAACGAACGCGGGATTCACATTGAATATACCAATGTTCGGACAATTGGTGTACGGCTGCGCGCAATCAAAATTCGCGCCGTTGCCCGTATTCGGCGTGAACTCTTGATGCGTCAAGCGCACCACTGCGCGCGTTTCCAAATTCAAACGATAAATGTCCGCGCCTTTGTGCGACAAACATCCGCCCGGCGCATTGGTCGCGCAGCGCTGTTCGTTTTGGTCGGCGAGGTCGTGATAATACGCAAAGACCACCCATTTACCGTCGAACGAAACATTCGGGTCCGCAACCGACCCATTGCCGATGGGCGCGTCTACAAGGTCTTGATATTCCGCTTTTGGAAATAATTTTTCTTGGGTGCAGTTTGGGTGCAGCAAAAATAATTCCGCGCCCGGGTCAAGCGAAAGCGGACGCACGGTATCCGTCCAAATTGAATTTTCCTCATCGCCAAAACGCGGTGCGCGCACATACACCATATCGAAATTGACAACGTTGGGAATGCAGTCCGCCAATGGCAGATTGCGGATGACTGATGGCGAATTGTAGATTGCAAGGGGTAAGGCATCTGCCATGACGTGAGGAGTGAGGGATAGGATGATGAGGCAAATGAGGGCAATGCAAAGGACATGGCGTGTTGAGCGGGGCATGGCAAACTCCATTTCAAAAAAAAATCGGACACACTGCGAAGGGTAATGTGTCCGAAAGTATAGTTCGTTACAATGTTTTCGAAAAGGGGAATAGGGTCATACGCGCGACGAGACAGCAAGCTGTTACTTTCTTGGTTTCACCGCAAGCTGCATCAAAAAACCATCTTGGTATCCGTCAAAATGTTTGTCGAACGCGTTCCGCGTTGTCGGAAAATCAGGCGACTTGGTGCCGCCGCCGAGATATACTATTCCGTTTTCACCTATTGCAACGCCACTTACAGAATCATGTCCACCATCGCCCTTTGAAGCCATTGTTCCATCATATCCGCCTCCGCCCACAAACGTCGCATAGCGCAAGCGCGTGCCGCGCGGGTTGAGTTTCACAAAAAAGCCATCCACTAACCAAGCGCATCCCGAATTGCATTTTCGGTCAAATGCGCCGCGCGTGGTAGGAAAATTTTCAGAAGTAGTGTAACCCGCGACATAGACAGAACCGCGCGCGTCAACCATCAATGCCGAACCCGCTTCGTAACTCTTGCCGCCGAGAAAGGTCGAGTATTCCAACGCCGAACCATCCGCGTTCAACTTGAGAATGAAAGCATCCTCTCCAAAATATCCTTCGCCATTGTACGTAGTGTCGTAGGCGCCAACACTGACAGGGAAATTTTTAGAGCGCGTTTCTCCCGTGACATACACTTTGCCATTGCCGTCAACCGCCATGGCGCTGCTGGAATCATTACGCCCACCGCCAATCAATGTGGAATAGGCGAGACTATCGTCCGTCGCGTTCAGTTTCAATACAAAAATTTCAGAGCAGCGTTCTGCGCCGCATTTGTGCTTGTGAAATTTTTGTTGGAATGCATTCGGCGTTGTGGGGAATGATTCGGAAAAAGTTGTGCCAGCGACATATACATTTCGATTGGCGTCCAGCGCAAGCGCCGTGCCTTCATCCGTACTGACATCCCCAAAGAATGAGCCATACAACAATTGTGAGCCCGAGGCATCCAACTTGGCAAGGAATGCGTCACCACTCCATCCACCCCCGTACTCGCGGTCATAGCCGGTTGCTGTGGTCGGAAAATCGGCGGAAGAGGTTCTTCCTGTAACGTATGCTTCACCCTTCGCATTGACCGCAATTGCATTCGCCCACTCTGAACCATCTGCTTGCGCTCCGCCGACAAAGGTGCTGTACAGCAACTTGCCTTGCGCATCAAATTTTGCAACGAACGCATCGCCCCAACCACCAAAGGATGTGTCAAATGCGTTCGCAGTCGTCGGAAAATCCGACGCGTTCGTTCCGCCTGTAATGTATGCGTTTCCCTCTGCGTCAAGCGCAATTGCAGACGCATATTCACCAAAACCATCACCACCGTTTTCTTCCGTACCGCCAATTACTGTGGAAAACAACAACGCGTTCGACGCATCAAATTTTGCGACAAACGCGTCACATCCATTTACAGTTCGGTCAAAGGCGCCGGGTGTAGTGGGAAAGTCTTGTGAGCAGGTCAATCCTGTCACGTACAGATGCCCATCCGCATCGCGTACAACATCATTCACGCCGTCCGCGCTGTCACCGCCGAAAAAGGTGGAATAGGTCAGGTCTGACTTGGCGAACGCGCGTGGAACGTGAATCGAATAGGCAAGACTTGTGAACAGCGAGAGCAAGCCCAGCGCAAGCAATCGAAAACCAAAAGTGGCTCGTAAGATTTCGCGCATCCGACCTCCATTCCAAAAAACCCACCCTTACACCTCTCTCCGCCCCTCCAGCGCGCGCGTGAGCGTCACTTCATCCGCATATTCCAAATCGCCGCCGACGGGCAAGCCGCGCGCGAGACGCGTCATGCGAATCCCAAGTGGTTTGATGAGCCGCTCCAAATACATCGCCGTCGCTTCCCCTTCCAAATTGGGATTCGTCGCGAGCACCACTTCGCTCACGCGTCCATCGCGCAGACGCTCGAGCAATTCCTTGATGCGTAAATCTTCGGGACCGATGCCTTCAACAGGGGAAATCGCGCCGTGCAAGACGTGATACAACCCTTTGTATTCGCGCGTGCGTTCGATGGCGACAAGATCGAGGGGTTCTTCAATCACACAAATCATTGTTTGGTCGCGCGTTTCATCGCGACAAATATTGCACGGATTCGATTCCGCGATATTTTGGCACAACGCGCACGTGGTAATTTTTTCGCGCAATTCGCGAATCGCCTCCGATAACGAGTCCACCTGCGTCTTGGAGGTACGCAAAAGGTAAAACGTGAGCCGCTGCGCGGTTTTGGGTCCGATGCCCGGCAGGCGATGAAACTCTTCAATCAAGCGCGTGACAGAACGCGGGGTTGTATCCATTTCAGTTCCTCAGGTGATGCGTTTCGTTTTTCGTTTGCCGTTGGTTTTCCACCAATGGGTTCAAGAGTGTAGCATTGTTAAAATGCGTTGGCAAGCAACCGCGCCGCTTGTTCTGTTGAAAAAAACCATGCCGCTCAAACGGTCTTGGTCTCAAAATTGGGGCACGCTTTCGGCTTCCGCTGATTGTGCGATGCGCCACAGCGCGATGGATTCTTCATACCCGCGCAGGGTTGCTTCAAAGCGTTCCCCGCGCAGCCCCGGCGCGCAACCGAACCATTTTTCCACTTCGGGGTCGCGCCACACCGCTTCGGAAACCAAAACATCTTGACCGTTCGACAAACTTGCAATGCGCGCGGTCACGTTCACCGTTGTACCAAAATAATCGAGACGATTGTTGAGATTGACCGCAATGCACGTTCCCGAATGAATGCCGACTTTGAGCCAGAGCGGATTCATCCCGTCGGGCGGATTGGCGAGGGCGGCTTGCGCGGACAACATTGCGCGCAGTGCATTTACAGGGCGCCGAAAAACCGCCATCACCGCGTCACCCATCGTCTTGACCACCGCGCCTTCTTCGGCAATTACCGCGCCGCGAATGATTTCAAAATGATTCAACACGCGACCGAACGCGGGCGCGTCGCCGATTTGGCGGTACAGTTCGGTGGAACGTTTCAGGTCGGTGAAAACGAGCGTGAGCCCGCCAACCGAAAATTGGTCGCCCGTGCGAAGCGCTTCGTTCGCAAACAAATCGCGAAACGTTTGCAGCGCGGTCACGTCCGCCGCCGTAACCGATTGGTCGCTCCACGCCCAGCGTTCCAAAATAAATGTTTGGTCCTCGCGCGTCGCGTTTTCAAAAATGAGGTGCGGCTGCAAACTAACGCGCGGTTCATCGCTTGCCCAATTTTCCTCGTCCGCGCGCAGCAGCACTTCGGGCGCGCCGTGCGTGTCCGCAAACATAAAAAGCCCGCCGCGTTTTTTCGGCGTGCGTAAACGGTAGCGTCCGTTCTCTAACGGAATCGCAATCGTCGCCTGTGCGCGCGGCGGCAAATGATGCTGCGCGAAAATGTGCGGCGTCACTTGCGGACCGCCGACGCAATAGACGCGGCGGTCCACGTGCCGTACGGCAGAATTGGGATGAAAGGTCAATTCCACAGAGCGTTCAAAATTTACTTCATAGTCAATGTTGCACGCCGCGCAGTGCACTTGTTTTTGGACATCGCTCAATGTTTCCGCCGTATTGCTCGCGCCGCGACACAGCGGGCACAACAAGTCCCACTCCAAATCCAGCACTCCCAGGCGCGTCGCATACAAACACACTTCAAGCAGCGTGCGCCGCGCGACCTGCCATTCATCTGCCAGCGCGTACGGACGCATCCGCGCGAGCGAAATATCATCTGCGTATTCGACGTATTCAAACAAGCGCTCAATCAATTCAGCGGAAAACCCGCGCGCTTGGAGATTCTCGCGCGCCGCCGCAAGACGCGCGGAAGCGCCGGGCGTCAGCGCGGACGTACGGCTTGACGCAAGACGCGGCGCCGCTCCTGCCAGTTCCGCATCATACTGCTTGACCGCGCGCGTGATGCCGAGACGCGTAATGATGCCAATTTGAAACGGCACACCCAACACGCCGAGCACGTTGCGCGGCACGATGCGCGCGTTGTAAATCAAATGCGTGCCGCCCCGCGCGTTCGGCTGCAACTCGACGCGAATATGCGCTTCTTTGAGCGGCGTGCCTGTATAACGGCGCACTACGGCGTAGCGATACGGGCGCTCCCACTCGAACGGCTCTTCGTCCCACTCGATGGGAATGCCAAAGAATTTGAAACCAAGATGGCGGTCTGCGCCGCGCGGCTCGATGACGCGCGGCGTGAGCGCGGGCAGCCCCGTATCGCGATTAAAGCGATTGGTGTCCGCCATTTTCGTCCAGAGCGCTTCGGGCGGCGCTTGCGTCTCAAACGTCCAGGTGTAATTAAAGTCAGGCACGGGCGTTCTCTCTCACCGTTATACGTGCAAACGGTTGTCCAATCATTTCTCAGGGGTTACAAAAAAGTGTGCCAAAAAAATTCTACACGTCCACTGCCAGTTCCGCTAACTGCCGCCGAAACATGACGCCAAACACCACACCAAGCTGCTCCGGCAAACGCGCGCGCAGCGCGGCGATGCGTTGTGTGAGGTAGGCGTGATACGCCGCAACCGCTTGAAATTCGGGAACGGCGCGTCCTTCCGCTTGCGCTTGCTTTGCCTGCGCGCCGATAAATTCCGAAAGCGCCTGCCCCGCCACCACCGCGTCTTGAATTTCGCCCAGTTGGTCCTGAAGCGCAATCAACGGGCCGAGCAATGAATCCGGTTTGCCGCCGAATTCGTCCGCGAAAAATTCCAGCGTATAGCGCAAACGTTTCATATCAATCCGCAACGCGTGCAGGGTTTGTACGGTTGCCTCGCGCCAACGCGTCTCGTACGCGCGCACCGTGCCATATTGTTCCCACAACAACGCGGGGAGCACATCCGCGACGCGCGGGGACGAAACCTTTGGCGGGGCGGAGAGAAACGCGGACATGCGTTCTTGCCACGCGCGATATGTTTCGCCGTCCAACAGCGCGAGGAGCGCGGCTTGCTGTTGCGCGCGTTCGGCGCGCCAGCTGTCCAACACGAGTTCCAACTGTGCGACATCTTGCACGGGCAGCGCGCGGCAGTACGCGTCCAAATTGGCGCCCAGCACGTCAAGATTACGCGCCGCGCCCAATGTATCGCGCAGCGCTTCCAACACGCCGCGCAACTTTTTCACGCGTTTGCGCGGCAAATAATTTTTAAACAAACGGAACGCCGAGTGCATACGGCGGCTCGCGACGCGCATGTCGTGCACCGCGTCGGCATCCGTCCCCGCGCGCACAGCGGCTTGGACCGTTTGTAATTTTGAAAATTGATGGGCGAGAATTTTTTGCGCCGCCGCGTGCATGGTGAGAGGCGCGGTGCGAACGGTCAATGCGGAAGCGAGTTTGGGGTTTGGCGGATGCAGGACGCGTTTGCGCGCCGCTGCCGAAAAAATGTCCAGTCGTTTGGCAGAGAATGCTTCGACCGTGCGCTGCACGCGGCGCGGGCGAGTTGCCAATTCGCGCGCGAGGGCGCGTTCGTCTTTACCCTCC
>JAKOPZ010000286.1 GCA_029778615.1 Chloroflexota bacterium
ACGCGAACTCAAACGCCGCGCCCAATAGGGTTACGCGATTTGGCGGCACGATATGGAATCACAATTGGCACAGAATTTCAGATGGGTTCGATAAATAATTCACGTTATGCTGCAATTATGCACAGAGATTTCAATGTCGCGGCTCTTTCCGAGTTTGCTTGTAGTAAAGGATGGTGGCTCGGACGAGGGAAGTATGATTTTGGTCAGATTGACCGTGTGGTGAATTTTGTGCGGTCACAAGGCTGGCGGGTCCGAGTTTTTCATCTTGTTTGGGGCGCTACCGAGACTCCTTGTGGAAAACCCAATTGGTTGGCAAATGGCAATTTCTCACGTGACGACTATGTTCAGATTCTTCAAGAGTACGTGAAAGCAGTCGTAGGACATTTCAAGGGGCGGGTGGCGGAATGGAGTATAGCAAACGAAGCGATTGGTCGTTCGTTTTGTGGGGGTGGCTGTGATTATTGGATGGACGAAATTGGTCCTGACTATGTCGAAATCGCTTTTCGAGCCGCGAGAGAGGCAGACCCAAATGCAGTCTTGATTTTTAATAACGATGACAATGATAGCCCGCGCGATGAATACAGTCAGCGCAACATTGAAAAATTGTACGAAACTGTAAAAACACTAAAAGGTAAAGGCGTTCCGATTGACGTAGTAGGAATGCAGATGCACTTTTTGTTGCCATGGCAAAGTCGGACGATTCCAAACAAGCAAGATGTCATTGCGACGATGCAGAAGTTCGCAGAATTGGGCGTGGTCATTTATGTCACAGAGCTTGACATCAATCTGACGAATGTGCCGGGCACGAGAAATGAAAAATGGCAATATGAAGCAAATCTGTTCCATGACATGATGGCGGCTTGTATTGAATCGCGTGTATGCAAGAGTTTTGCCACGTGGGGCGTGTCTGACTCAACTTCATGGGTGACTTGCCTCAATGATGGTTGCGTGAAACAACCCAATGGTGATCCATTGATGTTTGACAAAGACTTTCAACCAAAACCCGCGTACTATGCTGTGCGCGATGCGTTGTCGGGAAAGTGAGTGGACGTGAGGTTTCAATTCCACTTGAGAGTTGGTTTATTTGCAATTCTTGGTTTTTGGATTGCCGCATGTGCGTCTTCGGTGACACCTTCTCCCAATGTCACCGTCACAAATGTTGCAATTGCGGCTTCCACAGCAGTGCACGCGCCGACTGCAACGGAAATTCCAACCGTAACCGAAACTACGACCCATACCTCAGTACCAACAAGCACGGCGACAGGTACGCAAACACCGACAAATACGCAAACGAGTACGCCCGCGATTCCGGATTGGCAATATACGAATACGGCGATAATGCAAACAGCTGCCGCAGCACCGACGCGAACTCAAACGCCGCGCCCATTGGGATTGCGCGATTTTGCGAAAAGACGCGGATTTGAGATTGGTACACAGATTGTGAATTCAATGCTTCGTTATGCGCCATACCGAGATACTGCCGCGAGAGAATTTAATCTGGCTATCATTGATGGTGAACTGCATTGGAAACTTGCAGAGCCGCCGTTTCGTCCTGACCGCACACATTACAACTTCGCTTACGCGGACCGAGTTGTAGATTTTGCCAGAGCGAATGGGATGAGTGTCCAAGCTCATCATTTGGTATGGGGATACGATTTGTTTTTGCCAGAGTGGTTGGTAAAAGGCAATTATTCGCGCGATGATTTGCTTGCTATTCTGCACGAGAATATCCAAACAATACTCGATCACTACAAAGGGCGAGTGTCAGAATATGTCGTGGTCAACGAAGCATTCACACCAAGTGGCTATGGGCAAAATTTTTGGTATAACAACATAGGTCCCGAGTATATCGAAATGGCTTTTCGCTGGGCGCGAGAGGCAGACCCGAATGCAATTCTCATCTACAGTGACTTTGATGCTGAGGTCATCAACGACAAATCCAACCAAATTTATGAAATGGTTCGAGATTTTAAAGCGCGCGGCGTTCCGATTGATGGAATTGGGATGCAAATGCATTGGCTGAATCCCGCTTATCAAACAAAAGGGGTTCCCTCGAAACAAGAGGTGGTTGCCAATATGAAGCGTTTCGGGGAACTTGGCGTCAAGATTTACGTGACAGAGTTTGATGTAAATTTGGCGCATGTTCAAGGGACACAACAACAGAGAAGAGACTATGAAGCGCGAGTGTACAAAGATATGCTAGACGCGTGTCTTGAGTCAGGGGTTTGCACAAGTTTTAGTATATTCGGCTTCACGGACGCAATGTCGTGGTACACGATCTCAAGTTGTCCCGGCTGTTTTGGTGATCCGAATGCAGAACCACTTATTTTTGATAAGGATTACAAACCCAAACCCGCGTATTTCGCCGTGCGCGATGCGCTGTTGGGAAAATAAGCCAACAATCTCCAATCTCCAATCTCCAATCTCCAATCTCATGTCTCACCGCGTCTATCTCCTCGGCGGTTTTCAAACCGATTTCGCGCAAAACTATTCACGCGCGCAGAAAAATATTTTCGATATAGTGCGCGATAGTGTGCAAGGCGCGCTCGCGTCCACACACATCGAACCGCGCGAAATCCAGACCGCGCATGTGGGAAATTTTGTCGCGGAACTTTTTCGCGGGCAGGGACATTTGGGCGGCATGATCGCGTCGCTTGATGCCGCCTTCGACGGCATTCCCACCGCGCGCCACGAAGCCGCGTGCGCGTCGGGTTCGGTCGCGACGCTCGCGGCGATGGCGGAAATTGAAGCGGAACGCTATGATGTCGCGCTCGTCGTCGGCGTCGAGGAAATGAAAAATGTTGGTGGACTGGAAGCGGCGCAAAATTTGGGCGCGGCGGCGTGGGTCGGGCGCGAGGGCATTGAAGCGCAATTCATGTGGCCCCACCTTTTTTCGCAGTTGATGGACGTGTACGATGAACGCTACGGATTAAAGCACGAACAACTCGCGCACATCGCGCAAAATAATTTTGCAAACGCGAAACGCAATCCGAACGCTCAAACGCGCAAGTGGTTGTTTAACGAAAAAAGTTTCGCGCAAGATGATGCGATGAATCCCGTCGTCGAAGGTAATGTCCGAAAACAGGATTGCGGACAAATCACCGACGGCGGCGCGGCGATTATTTTGGCATCCGAAAATTTCGCGCGCGAATATGCAAAACGGCGCGGCATCGCGTTCGATTCCATTCCGTACATCAAAGGGTGGGGACATCGTACTGCGCCGATGCTGCTCGCGGACAAACTCGCGGCGAACAAAAATTCCGAATACATTTTCCCGCACGTGCGCGGCACATTTCACGACGCGCTCAAGCGCGCAAACATGAATGATGTGAAACAACTCGACGGTTTGGAAGTGCACGATTGTTTTACGATTACCGAGTATATGATTATTGAACACATTGGTCTCACGCCCGTTGGAGCGAGTTGGCGCGCAATTGAAGACGGAACGATTGGACTCGAAGGCGCACTGCCAATCAATCCGAGCGGTGGCTTGATTGGCGCGGGACATCCTGTTGGCGCGACCGGCGTGCGGATGCTGCTTGACGCGTACAAACAGGTGACGGCGAATGCGGGCGCTTATCAAGTTGAAGGCGCAAAAAATTTTGGCACGTTGAACATCGGTGGCAGTACGACGACGTGTGTGAGTTTTGTGATTGGGATTTAACCGCGAATCTACGCGAATTCACGCGAATAAAGATTATTCATTCGCGTAGATTCGCGCAGATTCGCGGTTTCTTATTATGCGATGGATGCGTACATTCTCGACGCGATTCGCACGCCGCGCGGCGCGGCAAAAGCGACGGGTTCGCTCGCGCAAGTGAAGCCGATTGACCTCATCGCGGGCTTGCTGCGCGAAATGGACAAACGTCATCGCGTTTCGCGCACGCCAATAGACGATTTCCTTCTGGGCTGCAATACGCAAACGGGCGAACAGGGCGCAAATCTCGCGCGCATCGCCGCTGTATACGCGGGGTTTGAAAATGTGCCGGGCGCGACGCTCAATCGCTTTTGCTGTTCGTCGCTCGACGCGGTGAATCTCGCCGCGCTGCAAATTCATGCGGGCATGAGCGATTTGGTGCTCGCAGGCGGTGTGGAATCGGTCTCGCGCGTGCCGATGTTTAGTGACAACGGCGCGTGGTTCAGCGATACGGCAGTGAAAGAAAAAACGCGCTTTGTGCACATGGGCACGGCGGCGGATTTGATTGCGACGCTCGAAGGATTTGAACGCGCGGAATTGGATGCCTACGCCATTCAATCGCATCAACGCGCCGCCGCCGCACGCGACGCGGGGAAATTTTCACCCGCGCTTGTGCCGGTGAAAAATGGCGATGGCGTAAATTTGCTTGACCGCGATGAATTGATTCGCGACAATATCACCGAACTCATTGGAAAATTCGCGCCGTCCTTCGCGGATGAAACGATGGACGGTTACGCGCTTGAAAAATATCCGCAGATTGAAAATGTAAAGCACGTGCATCATCGCGGCAATTCGCCTGCGATTGCGGACGGCGCGTCGCTCGTGCTGCTCGGTTCAAAAGAAAAAGCGCACGCGTTGGGAATCCAGCCGCGCGCGAAAATTGTTTCGTTTGCGAATACCGCGTGCGAACCCGTCATCATGCTCGTCGCCGCGCAGAGCGCGACGGAAAAAGCAATTGCCAAAGCGGGACTGCGCGTACAGGACATGGCGCGTTTTGAATTCAATGAAGGATTCGCCGCGCCAATGTTAAAGGTTTTGCGCGATTTGGAAATGGACCCCGCGCGTTTGAATCCGAACGGCGGCACAATTGCGATGGGACACGCGCTCGGCGCGACGGGCGGCATGTTGATTGCGACGCTGCTCGACGAAATGGAACGCAGCGATTCGCAATTCGGCGTCGCCGCCATCATGGGCGGCGCGGGCTTGGGAACGGCGACGGTGTTGGAACGCGTCTAACGCGTAGGCGCAAAAAATTTCTGAACGAGAGGTTGATTCATCCGAATCAACCTCTCGTTATTTTTTTGTTATTGCGCGGCAAAGGCGCTCAAAAATCATGGTGAAAATAGAGTATAATCCAACCCTTTGAGCGTGAAAAAAAAAAGTCACGCTCGCGTTCGTTTTTTGCCGCTGCGACGTGTGCTTTGATAGAGACAAAAGCCGCTACGGCGCAATCAAAAAAGGAGGTCACTCGCTCTAGAAATCCCGAATGGACACCCCACTGCACGCATGTATTTCCAATTCAACCAAGGAGTCTCCCATGAGAAAAATTGCAGTCCTGTTCATCGTACTCGGTTTGCTTGTCGTTGTCAGTCCTTTGGCGAACCCGCTGCTCGCCCAGCATGCGGTCCACTGGTCGTATGAAGGTGACACCGGTCCCGAACATTGGGGCGACCTTGCTCCGGAATTTGCGCTGTGCGCGACGGGCACCGAGCAATCTCCGGTAGACATTCCCGCCGGCGCGCCTTTGAACCCTGCCGATATTTCGTTCCACTATCAAACTGTGCCGCTTGCGATTTTGAACAACGGGCACACGATTCAAGTGAATACGCCAACTGGCGGCTCGATGACGGTCGGCGGTAAAACGTACGAGCTGGCACAATTTCACTTTCATCTTCCGAGCGAGCATGAATTGAACGGCGCAAGCAAAAATATGGAATTGCATTTGGTGCACAAGGCAGCGGACGGCGAACTTGCCGTCGTCGGCGTGTTCCTTGGCGCGGGCGCGGAAAACGCCGCGCTCGCGCCGGTATTTAACAACTTGCCCAAAGAGGAACAAGACGCGACACCCGTCGAGGGCGTGAGTGTGGACGTGGGCGCGCTGCTGCCCGCCGAACACACTTTTTATCGTTACGATGGTTCGCTCACCACACCGCCGTGCACGCAAGGCGTCAAATGGCATGTCCTGAGTACACCCGTTGAAATTTCGCAGGCGCAGATTGACGCGTTCAAAGCAATTTTCAGCGACGATGCGCGTCCGGTACAGCCGTTGGGCGCGCGACAGTTTTTGTTGGTGAGCGCGCTGCCGCAAACGGGAATGGATTTCTTTGCGGCGAATGGAATCGTCGGCGGTGTTGGAGTGGTGCTGTTGTTTGGCGGAGTTGGTTTATTGGTTGTGAGCCGTCGGCGCGCGTAAAGAACGCATGTGGAAAAAAGGGGGCGTGCTATGAATTCGCAAGAACAAGAAGACCTGACGATTTACAAAGTCATCGTCAATCACGAAGAACAGTACAGTATCTGGCGCGCTGACCGTGAGAATCCACCCGGCTGGACGGACGCCGGCAAAGAGGGCTCGAAAGCGGAATGTTTGGAATACATCAAACAAGTGTGGACGGACATGCGCCCGCTTTCTTTGCGAAAAAAGATGGAACTGGACGAACAACAACGTGCGGAAGGGGAAATGTAAAAAAAAGGGGGGGGATTTTCACCCCCCCCTTTTGATTTTTTCGCGTCCAAATAGATTGGCAAAACGTTCCGGAAAAATTTCGCTTGCCACCGTCGCGCCCGCATAGCCCAATACCAAAAGATACGCGCCCCAAGGTCCCAAGAAAAACGCGAGCAAATAAATCAGAAGCAAAATGATGACCCAACGCGTCATCAAAATCGAAAAATCAAATTTTACGTTGGAATGTTCCGGCGTCAGACGCGCGATTTCTTGCGCCTGCCGAAACATGCCGACGAACGCGAGCGCCACAATCAACAGCAGCCCAAAGACAAAATCATTGTCCGCCAGCGCGCTTTGCCACGACCACTGCACCATCATCAAATAAATCAAGAGCGGCATGCCGAGCGGAATCGCCATGAACGCAATCAAAAAACCGCCGACAAACAGCATCATCCCAAAATTTTTCACGCGCCCCCATAAAGTGGTTGCCAATTGCGCTTCGGGAAAATTCAACGCGAGTCCCGTGACGAGCGCCCACATCGCGCCAAGCGTGTCGGCAAAATACAACACAATTAAATTTTGCGCCGACCAGCCCAAAAACAAAATGCCGAGGATAGGAATCAAATTCCGCAAAATGACAAACACGACGCGTTCGCGTCGTTCGGACAGCGCGGTCCGCAGTTCTGTCACGTTCATCGCGGCGCGGAAGGAATTTCTCATCCGGCGACAATCCTCCACACGGGCAGCATCACCAACAGCACCAACGATGTGAGCACCAACGTTGACGACGCCTCCGATTGATAAGTGTGGTAGCGAGTTGCCAAAATCGTAGAGAGCACCGGCGTTGGCAACGCGCACAACAGGACACCTTCTTGCCCGCGCACTCCGGTGATACCGAACAGACTCACCAGCGCCAACATCGCCAACGGCTGCGCAATCATTTTCAGAAAGGTGTTGACGCCGATTTCAAAATTGACGTGCAGCCGATACGCGGCGAGCGTCAGTCCTGCCGCGAACATGGCAAGTCCTGCCGTGATGCCGCCTAGAAAATTGAGCACGTTTAAAATTTCGCGCGGCACCGCAATTTCCATCAACACCAGCGCCGCCGCCAACACCGGCGCCCAGACCAACGGCGAGCGCGCGGCATTTCCGAACGCGGGGAGCACAACCGCGCGCAGTTTTGAATCGGCGGTGTGCGCGTTTGCATTACGCGTCATCTCGAGCACAATCACCGCGCTCGGAATAAACACCAATGTGCCCAGCGCCGTCGCGATGGCTACCGTCACCACGCTTGCCGTTCCGAACAGCCCGCTCAAAATTGGCACGCCCATAAAACCCGTATTCGGAAACGCGATGGCAGTTGCCTGCAAGACCGCCTCGCCCGCGTTATGCTGAAAGACCGCGCGCGCCAGAATATTCCCAAGCGTCCAGAACGCGAGATAGACGAGTAACAATGCCGCAATCAGCGACGCATGTTGCAACAAGTCCGCGCGCGGCGTTTGCGCGGTTCCCGTGAACAGCGCGGCGGGGAGGGTAAATTCCACCAGTACGCGATTGATGCCCGCCATTTGATGATGATCCAGCTGTTTGATGCGTCCTGCAAAATAGCCGACGCCCATTACAAAAAAAAGCGGCGCGAGCACCAGAAGGGTCGTTTCAATCATTGCGCGCGCCGCAAACGGCTTTCTCGTGTTAGAATCATTTTCACTTTTGGAGGTCGCTCACATGGTCACGGTTGGATTGTATTATCTGGTTCGCCCCGGGCAAGAAACGGTTTTTGAAAATCAGGTTGAGGAGGTGATTGCCCTGTTGGCGCAAAACAGGGGACACGTTCACAGCTCACTGTATCGGGATGTAAAAAATCCGCGCGCCTATGCCATTATCTCGGAATGGAATTCGCAATCCGATTTTACCAACTTTATTCGCAGTGACGTTTTTCATCAAGTGACCGCGTTTGGCAAAGAGCACGTGTTGGAACAGCGCCCGCGCCACAAGGTGTACGGTGCAGAGCGCGAGGTGGGGGCGTAATTTCAGCGCGCGTATTTCATTTTCGTTTTTTGATATAATGCGTCAGCAAAGGACGTTTGATGAATGCAAAAGTGCGCGCCCCGCGCAATCGCACGCTAACGCTTGCTCCCGATGAGGTGAACGCTTATCGGATGAATTTGGCGCATCTCTCCGCGCCTGCAAAACTATCACAAATCGAAAACAAAATCATTCATCAGAATTTGTTCGAGATATTGAATTGGCTCCCCCATGCGGGCGTTGACCTCTTGTTTCTTGACCCGCCGTACAATCTCACCAAAACGTTCAACACGACAACCTTTCGACAGCAAACGCTCGATGAATATCAGGAGTGGTTCGAGTCTTGGTTCGCATCTTTGATGAAAACGCTCAAGCCGACTGCATCCGTGTACATTTGCGGCGATTGGCGTTCCGGCTCTGCTATCCAGTGGGTCGCATCGAAATACCTCATCGTGCAAAATCGAATTACATGGGAACGTGAAAAAGGACGCGGGGCAAAAGCAAACTGGAAAAACAGTTCGGAAGATATATGGTTCTGCACAGCGTCAGAGGATTATTATTTTGATGTAGAAGCAGTGAAACTAAAACGCCGCGTGATTGCGCCATACAAAGATGAGAACGGCAATCCAAAGGATTGGGAGGAGACCGAAAATGGGAATTATCGTTTGACACATCCATCCAATTTATGGACGGATGTGAGCGTGCCATTTTGGTCTATGCCGGAAAACACCGACCATCCCACGCAAAAACCTGAAAAGTTGTTGGCGAAAATTATTTTGGCGAGTTCGCGCGCGGGCGACCTCGTTCTTGACCCATTTCTCGGTTCTGGAACAACCGCTGTTGTCGCCAAAAAGTTAAATCGAAAATATATCGGCATCGAACTGGATGAAATGTATGCGTGTCTCGCGCAAAAACGTCTCGCGTGGGCAGAGAGGGACACAAGTATTCAAGGTTATGCGAACGGAGTTTTTTGGGAACGCAATGCGATGAATGATGCGCGCGACTCCGCAACACATCCGGATACAGCTGAACTTGTGCCGCTTTTTGAAATCTAACTTGCCAAATGACAGCAAGCAAAATTTTTAGCGCAAAAGGCAAAAGAAAATTGAGAGCGCAATTGTGCGTCTCTTGAACAATCAACCTGATTTTCTTTCCGCGCGGACGATTAGCAGTACGCGCGCGGTGGGCGATGCGGTTCAAACCATTTTGGCAGACGAATTTCCAAACCTATTGAAAAATTTTCTTGGCACTTATTCTGCCGACTTTGCGCGCCGCGCGATGGCAGATTTGGCGTTCACGGACCGCGACGGATTGTATTATGTGGTTGATGTGAAAACGCATCGGCTTGACACGAGTTTCAATATGCCAAATCTCACTTCCGTCGAACGCTTGGCGCGTTTTTATGAGGACGACAAAAATTATTTCGTTGTCTTGATTTTGAAATATGCGATTCAAGGTGCGCGTGTGTTCGTCAAGCAAGTACACTTTGTGCCAATCGAATTTTTGAGGTGGAATTGTTTGACGATTGGCGCGTTGGGTTGGGGACACATTCAAATCGCAAATGCAAATTTCATCTCTATCAATTCTAACCCAACGCGCAAAGATTGGATGCTGCAATTGTGTGACGTGATGCTTGAATTTTACCCAAAAGAAATCGGCAAGATTCAAGGGCGCATGTCCTATTTTGAACGTATCAAAGAACACTGGTTGGCAAGACCAGCATAATGTTCCGTATCGAGGTCGCGCCCATGTCCCTTTCCCCACTCGCCGGAAAACCTGCCCCTGAAAATCTTTTAATTGACCCCGCCGCGCTCGTACGCGCTTACTATGACATTGCGCCCGACGCGGAAAATCCCGCGCAGCGCGTTGCCTTTGGCACGAGCGGTCATCGCGGTTCGCCATTCGACGGCAGTTTCAACGAAGCGCACATTCTCGCGATTACGCAAGCGATTTGTGATTATCGCCGCGCGCAAAATATCAACGGTCCATTGTTCATGGGCAAAGACACGCACGCCGCGTCGCGCCCTGCGGAACGTTCCGCGCTCCAAGTTCTCGCGGCGAATGGCGTCCAAGTTTTTATTCAAAGCAACGATGGTTACGTGCCGACGCCGGTGATTTCACGCGCGATTCTCGTGTGGAATCGCGAACAGCCGCATCTCACCGCCGATGGCATTGTAATCACGCCGTCGCACAATCCGCCGCGCGACGGCGGCTTCAAATACAATCCGCCCGAAGCCGGTCCCGCCGATTCCGCGACAACAAAATGGATTCAAGACCGCGCAAATGAACTCTTGCGCGAAAAAAACCGCGGCGTCATGCGAATCGGTTACACTGCCGCGTTGCAAGAAAGTTCAGTACATCAACACGATTACGTTTCCGATTACGTTGATGATTTGGCGAATGTGATTGACATGGACGCGGTGCGCGCGTCGGGAATTAGAATTGGTGTTGACCCGTTGGGCGGCGCGGCGCTCGCATATTGGAAACCCATCGCGGAAAAATACAAATTCAATTTGACCGTGACGAATTCAAACGTTGACCCGACGTTTCGTTTCATGACGGTTGACCACGACGGAAAAATTCGCATGGATTGTTCCAGCCCGTACGCGATGGCGGGTCTTGTCAATTTAAAAGACGATTTTGATATTGCGTGGGGCAATGACCCTGATGCAGACCGTCACGGCATCGTCACGCGTTCACTCGGTTTATTGAATCCGAACGCGTATCTCGCCGTCGCGATTCATTATTTGCTGACGCATCGCCCACAGTGGAGTGAAGCATCAGGAATTGGGAAAACGCTCGTGAGCAGCAGCATGATTGATAGAGTTGTCGCGTCGTTGAATCGCAAACTCGTCGAGGTGCCCGTCGGTTTCAAATATCTCGCGCCCGGATTATTCGACAGTTCGTTTTGTTTCGGCGGTGAAGAAAGCGCGGGGGCGAGTTTTCTGCGCCGCGATGGAATGGTTTGGACGACGGACAAAGATGGTCCGTTGCTCGGCTTGCTCGCGGCAGAAATTACGGCGGTGACGAATCGAGACCCCGGCGAACAGTATCAACAACTCACCGCGCAATTTGGCACGCCGTACTATACGCGCCAAGACGCGCCCGCGAACGCGGCGCAAAAGGCGAAACTCGCAAAACTTGCGCCCGATGATGTGAGCGTGACAGAAATGGCGGGCGAAAAAATTATTGCGAAATTGACGCGCGCGCCGGGCAATGACGAACCGATTGGCGGATTAAAGGTGGTGACAGAAAATGGTTGGTTCGCCGCGCGTCCTTCGGGCACCGAAGACATTTACAAAATCTACGCGGAGAGTTTCAAGAGCGCGGAACACCTCAACGCGATTGTGGAGCAAGCACAGACGATTGTGACAAGAGCGCTGCAATAAGATTTGATGAACAAATTTTTCAACACAATTCTCTGGCCGCATACGCTGGAGCGGATTCCTGTTGCGAAACGCGACTGATGCAATTGATAGTTTTTACCGGATTACCGGGAACGGGAAAGAGCACGATTGCCGAAGCCGTGGCGCGCGAGTTGAGAATTCCCGTGTTTGCGAAAGATTGGCTCGAAGCAACCCTGCGGCGTTCGGAATTGCGCGCGAGTGATGACAAGAAAAATTTGGGGTATGTGGGATACGAATTGCTGACGATGCTCGCGGAACGTCAATTGATGCTCCAACAATCGGTGATTCTCGACGGTGTGGCGAGCATGGAAAACATTCGCGCGCAGTGGCGCGCGCTCGCAGAAAAATATCACGCGCAATGGTGCGTCATTGAATGCGTTTGGTCAGACGAAAACGCGCATCGCGTCCATTTGGCGAATCGTCAGCGCAACATTCCCGGTTGGCATGAACTGGAGTGGGGCGAAGTGGAGCGCGTGAAAGCGTATTACATGCAATGGAATGAGGAACGCCTGATTCTCGATGCGGCGTATCCGTTGGAAACAAATGTCGCATGCGCAATTCAATATCTGAAATAACACACGCATAGTACTACTTTGTCAGTTCAATTCTTGGCGATTAGAAATCGCAGCAACGCATAGCCAAGTCTGCCTACGCAGACTTAAACGGCTCAAAATTACGCAAAATCTCAATCGGCGGATGCCGATTTCGCTCTGGGTTGCCGCGATTTGAATCGCCTGTCCGAAAAATGCCAAAGTAGTAGTAGTAACGATTTCAATCGTTCTCTGCGCGGAATGAGCAAATACGACGAATGAATTCGTCACTACGCCAAAACGCACAAAAGTAGTAGTAGTAAGGATTTCAATCGTTCTCTGCGCGGAATGAGCTAATACGACGCATAAATTCGTCACTACGCCAAAACGCACAACGCGTGCATGAAATCATTTATGGCAACCTATCTCACCGAAACATCCGCCTATCACGCGCTCGCCGTGCATCATCAACAAATCCACGATGTTCATCTTCGCGAACTTTTTGCGAATGATTCGACGCGCGGCGAACGTTTGACACTTGACGCGCTCGGAATCTATTTCGATTATTCCAAACATCGCATCAATGATGAAACCGTGAATCTTTTACTCGCGCTCGCGCAGGAACGCGGCGTGGCGGAAAAACGCGACGCGATGTTTCGCGGCGACAAAATCAACGTGACGGAAAAGCGCGCGGTGTTACACATTGCACTGCGTGCGCCGCGAGACGCGGAGATTTTTGTGGATGGTGTGAATGTGGTGCCGGAAGTTCACGCGGTTCTCGACAAGATGAGCGCGTTTTCAAAGCGCGTGCGCGATGGGGAATGGCAAGGCGCGACGGGCAAACGAATCCGTAATGTGGTGAATATCGGGATTGGCGGCAGCGATTTGGGTCCGGTGATGGCGTACGAGGCATTGAAATTTTACAGCGCGCGCGACATGAATTTTCGTTTCGTGTCGAATGTGGATGGCACGGATTTTGCCGAAGCGACGCGCGATTTGAACGCGGACGAAACGCTGTTTATCATTTCATCGAAAACTTTTACCACGCAAGAGACAATGACGAACGCGCAGACCGCGCGCAATTGGTTCTTGTCACAAATCAATGACGAACGCGCGATTGCAAAACATTTTGTCGCGGTCTCGACGAACGAGCAAGAAGTTGTGAGATTCGGAATTGACGCCGCGAATATGTTTGTATTTTGGGATTGGGTGGGCGGACGCTATTCGATGGATTCGGCGATTGGTTTGAGTACGATGCTGGCGATTGGTCCTGAAAATTTTCGTGCGATGTTGGATGGGTTTCATGCGATGGACGAACATTTCCGCACCGCACCGTTTGAAAAAAATATGCCGGTGTTGATGGGACTGCTCGCGTTTTGGTACAATACTTTTTTCGACGCACAAACGATTGCGGTGCTGCCGTATGACCAATATCTCAAACGCTTTCCCGCCTACTTGCAGCAATTGACGATGGAATCGAACGGGAAACGTGTTACACTGCAAGGCGAAACGATTGAGTATCAAACGAGTCCGATTTTTTGGGGCGAGCCGGGGACGAACGGGCAGCACTCGTTTTATCAATTGATTCATCAAGGCACGAAATTGATTCCGTGCGATTTTATCGCGTTCACACAAACGTTAAACAAATTGCCGCCGCATCACGATATTTTGATGGCGAACGTTTTCGCGCAAACGGAAGCATTGGCATTCGGTAAAACGGCGGATGAGGTACGCGCCGAAGGCACGCCCGAATGGCTCGTGCCGCATCGCGTTTTTCCGGGCAATCGTCCCACGACGACAATTCTCGCGGAAAAACTTGACCCCGCGACATTGGGCAAACTGATTGCGTTGTACGAACACAGCGTTTTTGTACAAGGCGCGCTGTGGGACATTGATTCGTTTGACCAATGGGGCGTCGAGTTGGGCAAAGTGCTGGCAAAGAAAATACTTGGAGAACTGGAGACCGGAGATTTGGGGACTGGAGACTTGAGACTGGAACATGATAGTTCAACGAACGCGTTGATACGAAAATATAGAGCAAGTAAAAAGTAAAAAGTTCAAAGCTAAAAGTTTCACCTTTGGCTTGTACTTTTAGCTTTGAACTTTTCGCTTGGAACGTATGAGAGTTGCATTGGGCGCAGACCACGCGGGCGCGGAATTGAAAAATCAGTTGTTGGAAACGGTGCGCGCATTGGGACACGTGGCGCTCGATTTGGGCGGTGATGGCAGCGACCCGCGCGACGATTATCCCGATTACGCGGAAAAAGTGGGCGAAGCGATTCGCGCGGGGGAAGCGGAACGCGGAATTTTGGTATGCGGCAGCGGCGTCGGCGTTTCGGTCGCGGCGAATAAAATTCCCGGCGTGCGCGCGGCGGTTTGTCACGACACGTATTCGGCGCATCAAGGCGTTGAACATGATGATATGAATGTGTTAGTATTGGGTTCGCGCGTAATCGGTTCGGAGCTTGCGCCGGAACTGGTGCGCGCGTTTCTGGGCGCCAAGTTCTCGGGCGAGGCGCGGCATGTGCGGCGCTTGAACAAAGTCAAAGCGCTCGAGGAAAAATATTCCAACTGAAATGTCATCTCGACTACAGCGAGAAATTTCGGTCTGCCAAAGAGATTCCTCGCTTGTTCGGAATGACAACCGGGACAAAACATGATTCTTGCAGGTGACATCGGCGGCACTTCAACGCGGCTTGCCTATTTTGATGTTCAAAACGGAAAATTGATTCCGCTCGTCACGGAAAGATTTTCCAGCCGTTCGCACAAGGGCTTGGAAGAGATTGTGCGAAAATTTTTGCGCAAGCATTCCGTCAAGGTGGAACATGCGGCGTTTGGCATCGCGGGACCGGTCCACCAACAGCGCGTGGAAGCGACGAATTTGGCGTGGGTCGTAGACGCGGCGATTTTGAAAAGTGAATTGGTGACGGCGGACGTGACGCTGTTGAATGATTTGGAAGCGAATACGTACGGCATCTTTGAGCTTGCGCCGAATGACTTTGCCGTTATCAACGCGGGCGCGCCTGCCGATTCGGGCAACCTCGCGGTGATTTCTGCGGGGACCGGTTTGGGCGAAGCGGGCGCGACGTGGGACGGCAAACGTTTCGTCGTGTACGCGACCGAAGGGGGGCACACGGATTTCGCGCCGCGCAATGAGGTGGAAATTGAATTGTTGTTGTATGTGCGTCAACGGCTCGGTGGGCGCGTGAGCTGCGAACGCATTTTGTCGGGACCGGGCATTTACACGGTCTACCAATTTTTGCGCGACACCAAACGCGCGTCCGAAGAAAAATGGCTCAAGCAGGAATTGATGCACGGCGATCCGTCGGCAGTGATTTCGCAATTTGGCTTGCAGGGCAAGAGCGAATTGTGCGCCAAGACGCTCGACATGTTTGTTGAAATGTACGGCGCGGAAGCGGGCAATCTCGCGCTCAAGATGATGGCGCGGCGCGGCGTGTTTGTGGGCGGTGGGATTGCGCCAAAAATTTTGCCCACGCTGCAGAGCGGTCTGTTCATGCAAGGGTTCGCGGAAAAGGGGCGTTTTGAAAGTTTACTGCGCGCGATTCCGGTGCGGGTGGTGTTGAATGACCAGGCGGCGCTGCTCGGCGCGGCACGTTATGCGGGTTTGCAAGCGCATCTCATTCGCGGCGCGCACGTGATTTAGAGGTTGGAGAACAGAGATTGGAGATTGGAGATACGGTTGACGTGTGACCAAATGTTTTCGCTCCCGTTCTCTGCACCATGCGCTTTGTTTTTCTTTTCGATGTTGACAATACGCTGCTCGATACAGACCGCGTGACGGCGGATTTGAGCGAATTTTTGCGCGCGCAAATTGGCGCGGATGAAGCGCAGCATTATTTTGCGTTGTTTGAACAGCGGCGCGCGGAAATGGGTTTTGCCGATTATCTCGGCGCGTTACAGCAGTATCGCAACACGCATCCGCACCATGCGGAAATCATTCACGTTTCGCTCTATCTCCTCAATTATCCCTTTGCCGAACGTTTGCTCCCGCACGCCCTAGACACCCTTGCGCATGTGAAACAATTTGGAATGCCCGTAATTCTTTCGGACGGCGATGTGGTGTTTCAGCCGCATAAAATCGAAAACGCGGGCTTGTGGAACGCGGTCGGCGGCAACGTGATGATTTTTGTTCACAAAGAACAAGAGCTCGATACGGTGCTGGAACAATTTCCCGCCGACCATTATGTGATGTTGGATGACAAATTGCGGATTCTCGACGCGGCGAAAAAAATTTTAGGTTCGCGCGTGACGACGGTGTTTGTGCGGCAAGGACATTACGCGCATGACCCAAAACAGCTAGAAGGTTCAGCACCCGCCGATGTGACGTTAGAGCGCATCGGCGATTTTTTACAATTTGATGCCCAAGAATTATTGAGGGTGACGAGCGCGAGGTGAAACTTTCGCTGGTCAAGAAAGTTTGGAGCTGGCTCATTGCGCTGTTGGGACTTTGGGAATTTGGCGATATCGCCGCTCTCTTTGTCCCTGATTTTGGCACGATTCCCGCCTTTGTCTGGAATCACATAATCGTCGGACTTGTCCTGATGATTGCCGGTATTTGGGCGGCTCTGACGCGCAAGGCGGGCACTGCCAAGACAATGAGCCGGATTGCCGGCGCTGCTAGCGTCTGGCTGTTGCTCAGTTCGTTTATTCTGCGCTATCCCCTCATTGGCGTTGGGGTATGGAATGACCTTAGCGTTGGCGTACTGGGCGTGGTGCTCGGTATTTTGAATGTAAACCGTTAGCTGCCATCCCGTACTGCGCCGTCTGAAAACATAACGCCGTTCGCTCAAGCCACATGGCAGGCGAACGGCGTTATGTTTTGCCCGATATTTCGCGCGCGGGTTGCAGCTCACAGCACATGATTTCTGCCGCGATGCGCAATGAACCATTCTTGCGCGTTCAGATGTGGTTCGCCTTCGGCGGGTTCCACGCGCACGTACGAACCATCCGCTTGCAGCACGCGCGCTTTTACGTTATCCAGTAAATAAATTTTGAGAATGTCATCGCGAATGTGACGCACCAAACGCGGGTCTTGAAGCGGAAAGAGAATTTCCACGCGACGGTCCAAATTGCGTGAACGCACATCCGCACTGCCGAGATACACTTGTTCCGCGCCGCCGTTGTAAAAATAATAAATGCGGCTGTGTTCCAGAAAACGCCCGACGATGCTGGTAACGCGAATATTTTCGCTGCTGCCTTTGAGCCCCGGACGCAGACAGCACATGCCGCGCACGAGCAAATCAATCTTGACGCCCGCGTTCGACGCCTTGTACAACAAGCGGATAATGTCCTCGTCCACCAGCGAATTCATCTTCATGATGATGCGCGCTTTTTCGCCGCGTTCCGCCTGCTCGATTTCGCGCCCAATTAAATCTTCCAAACCCGAACGCAGGTTGATGGGCGCGACCAGAAATTTGCGATAGTCCTCTTTGGCAGAATAACCCGTCAAAAAATTAAACAAGTCCGACGCGTCCGCGCCCATTTCTTTGTCCGCCGTCAGCAGACCAATGTCGGTGTATTGCAGCGCAGTGTTGGCGTTATAGTTGCCGGTGGAAAGATGCAGATAGCGGCGAATTTCATCGTCCTCTTCGCGCACGATGAGCGCGATTTTGGAATGCGTTTTCAAACCGAGCAAGCCGTACACCACATGCACCCCTTCCGCTTCCAGTTGTTTCGCCCACTCGATGTTGCTCTCTTCGTCAAAGCGCGCTTTGAGTTCCACGAGCACCGCGACCTGTTTCCCATTGCGTACCGCATCGAGCAGTGCCTGCACCACCGGCGCGTTCTTGCCCACGCGATACAAGGTCATCTTGATTGCCAGAACGTGCGGGTCGCGCGCCGCTTCCTGTAAAAATTCGACGACGGGCAAAAACGAATCGTACGGATGATGCAAGAGCATATCGCGTTCGCGCACGGCAATAAACGTATCATCCGTTTCCCTGAGTACGGACGGATAGTACGGCGTGAAGGGTTGATATTTCAAATCGGGGCGGTCAATGATGCTATAGATTCCGAACAGGTCGCTCATCCCGAGCGGCGGTTCGAGAACGTAAATGTCTTCGGGTTCCAGCTGTAAATTTTCCACCAAAATTTTTCGCAGCGTCTCCGGCATCTGCGGGTCAATCGTCATGCGCACCACTTCGCCAAAACGCCGCTGGCGCACGCCGCGCTCGATGGATTCCAATAAATCATCCGCTTCCAATTCTTGAATCACCATTTCGGCATCGCGCGTGACACGAAACGGATACGCTTCCAAAATTTCCATGCCGGGGAATAGCGTTTTCAAATGCGCCGAGATTAGCTCGTCCATCCACACAAACGCTTCGTGCGTGTCGGGCACGTTCGGCGGCGGCGGGACTGCGACGAGACGCGGCAGTACGTTCGGCACTTTGACGCGCGCAAAGCGTTCTTGCCCGCGCTGGTCGCGAATCATCACCGCGAGATTCAAGCTCATGTTGGAAATGTGCGGGAACGGACGCGCGGGGTCATACGCCAACGGCGTCAACACCGGAAAGACCACGCGTTCAAAATATCCGCGCGCATAATCTTTTTGCTCGGCGTTCAATTCTTGATAGTTGTAAATGTGAATGCCCGCGCGGTCGAGTTCGGGCAGCAGCGTGTACAAACATTTGCGCGATTCGCGCATCAACTTGATCGCGTCTGCGCGCGCCAGCGCCAATTGCTCCGCCGGCGTCAGCCCATCCACCGAGCGTTCGATGATGCCCGCGTCCACTTGCTGTCGCAGCGCGGAAATCCGCGTCATGAAAAATTCCGCGAGAATAGAACCGACAATCGCGAGAAATTTCAAACGTTCGAGCAGCGGATTCGTGTCGTCTTGTGCTTCTTCCAGCACGCGCCAAAAAAACGCCAGCAGCGCCATCTCGCGATTGATAAAGAGTTTGGCATCTTGCGGAATTGGCGCAAGGTCTTTGCCATTCAACAACAATTTCTTTTTCTTTAGTTTCTTGCCCATGCGACGCTCTAGCCCCATTGCCAAATTATACACGGAAACGCGCACTTTTTGACAAGATGCGCGGACCCGCATACAGTACGCCCATGCCGACCAAACGTACCAAGACCGCGCGGGCGCCGAGACCGGACAGCGAGATGATTGAGGTGCGCGTCTCGCCGCGCGCGCCGCGCCAAGGGGCTCCCTCTCTGCCGCGCGCCACACCGCCGCTCACCCGCGCCCAAAATCTTGTCACCGCGTTGTTGGAGGGTGTCATCGGACAGCTGGCAGAATACGTGGAAAACAGTCCCGCCGTCGAACGACTGGTTCGCGCGCAGACGGCTAGAGTCTTGCGCGAGTTGGCGCATGACGCACAGGTGAGCGTGTTGATTCGTTCGTATGCAGAGCAATACGTAGCCGAATTGACCGCGCACCCCGAAATTTTGGAGCCGTTGGTGCGCGTGCAGGTTGACCGCTATTTGGAATATTTGGCGCAGGATTCGGAAAAAGTGCAAGCCATTATGAAAAAAGCGCAAGCCGCCGAGCCGAAAGCGCGCCCCGTCAAACCGCGCAAGCGCGACATTTCTCTGGAATAAATTCAACCGCAGTCGAGCACTGCGGTTTTTTTATTCTGTCTATTCAAAAAAACGCATAAATGGACGGAAATTGGAGATACTCCTTGACAAATCAACTATTTTGTATATACTATGCAATATATTCAGTAAAGTGCATAAAGTAAATAAGGATGCGAAAATGCCAGCCGAACTCCAAGCCGAACTCGTTCGTCCGCACACTACCACCGTCGAATTTGGCGTCGAACCCGCGTTTAATACACTCTATAGTTTGGTTCTGCTCAACTATGCCGAGAATATCTCCGGCGTTGACCCTTTTATTACCAACACGTGGAACGCGCTGTCCGCTGAACGCCGCCATAACAATCGCCTCGTGATGGAAGGACTGCATTTCGCCGTCATGCCTATCCGCAGCTGGAAATCGTTTGACGAATATTTGCAGGACTTGACCGCAACCGCCCCGGTTGTTTTGCGCGACCGCTTGTTGGCGCGTCTCGCTTATCCCAAGCCCGACGATGCCGCGCACAATGGACATCCCGAACCGCTCATCCGCATCGAAAGTTTGTTGGACAAGGAAACGTATATCAGTTTTCTTTTGGACAAATTCAACCGCGATGAAATTGATGTGGCACTGGAACGCGAGGCGCATGATTATTTCACCGACCCGCCGCGTATGCACGCGTTGATTCTCTATCATTTGCAAACCATGTGGCGCGAGTTTATGCGCGCGGAATGGCAGCGCGTGCGCCCGATGTTGGACGAAGCGGTGGACGCGTTTCGCGTACAGGAATTCGGCAAAGCGAACGCGCTCGAACTGGCGCGGCGCGTCACCCTTCACGAAATGACGGGTTACTGGGAAGGACTGGTTCAGCGCGCGCGGCGGCTCGTTTTGATTCCGTCCGCGCACGTGGGTCCGTATCTGGGCAAATTCAGTTACGAAGAAACGTTGTGGGTGCTCTTTGGCGCGCGTTTGCCCGAAGGCGGCGGCATTGAATCGTCTGCCCTCACGCGTTCGGAATTGCTCGTGCGCCTCTCGGCCTTGAATGACGATACGCGCTTGCGTATTCTGGAACTCTTGGCGAAACGCGAGGAACTGTGCGCGCAGGACCTTATCACTCTGCTCGACCTCTCACAGCCCGCCGCGTCGCGGCACTTGAAACAATTGACCGCTACCGGTTACGTCCGCGAACGCCGCCGCGAGACCAACAAATGTTATTCGCTCAATCCCGAACGGCTCGACGAAACGTGTGAATTGATGAATCGCTTTTTGGGAAAAAAGTAAAACGGCTTTTTGGGAGGGAGGAAAATTCAGCAGTTCAGTGGAGCAAGCAGCGACGAAATACATTGCGTGAATCGCGCGGGGCAGATAGAGGAGAACAACCATGAACCTGATGCATGAGCTGTATCAACGGGAACGACACGCGGATTTTGTCCGCGAAGCGGAACGCGACCGGGAACGGCGCGCGAAAAATCAAGCGCGTAAACCATTTTACAAACCCGCGCTCGTTTCCGTTGGTGGAAAATTGGTCGCGTTGGGCAATCGGCTGCAAGACAATGGAGAAACCACCGCGCCGGCGCCGATGATTTCCGCGCGCAACGGCGTGTAACATTTTCATTGTGCCACACCTGTCACAATCCTTCTCCTCCTGCAATGAACAGGCGAAGGAATAAAGAAACGGGAGCCATGCGGGGCTCCCGTTTTATTTTTTCACGTGTGCGTTTGAAACGCGCGTCCCATGCGTAATCGTTTGCCGATTGACGGATGGTCATACAGCAGCCATTCCACCCACGGCTCGGGGTCCACTTGCGCGAGATTTTGATTCGCCAGTTTTTCAAACGCGCTTATGAACGCGGCGGGATTGCGGGTGGTTTCCAACGCATATCGGTCCGCTGCTACTTCGCGCGTGCGCGTGTACCAATTCCCCAACGGCATCGTAATCAAACCGAACGCGCCGAGCGCAAGGCCCAACAACGGCATCGCTGCAAGGTCTGCGACGCCGTGAAAACCAAAAAGCGCAATGCCCGCGCGCATCACCACATCCGCGATGTAAAAACCAATCAACGTTAAAAATGTTTGCACCGCGATGCCCCGCACAATGTCGTTGTGCACTTGATGCCCCAACTCGTGCGCGAGCACCGTTTCAATTTCATCGGGTGAAAAATTTTTATAGAGCGTGTCGCCCAACACAATGCGTTTGGTATTGCCCAAGCCCATGAACGCCGCGTTCGCCGCCGTCGTTTTGTCCGAAAGTACCATCGTGTACACGCCGTTGACGCGTGTGTGCGCGTTCGCCGCGAGCCGCATCAAGCGATTCACCAAATCTTGGTCCTCGAGCGGTTTGAATTTGAAAAAGAGCGGGAAAATCACAACGGGCGCAAGATTTGCCAACAGTACGGTAAAAGCGAGCAGGAACGCCGCTGTGATGAGCCACCACCATTCCGGCGTAACGCGCAGTAAAAAATAAATCACCTCGATGACGATGCCGCCCAACACGAGCGACAACGCGCCGCCTTTGACCAAATCTTCAAGCCAATTCGCAAAACCCTGGGTGGACAAGCCGTACCGATGCGGCAAGACAAAACCGCTGTAATACGTGAGCGGCGCAAACAATAAACTGTACGCCGCGAGTCCGATAATGAAATACAAAAAAGTTGACCAATACGCGTCGGGTGCAAGCAGCAACACGGTATCGCGCAGCCACGCGCTGAAACCTGTCACCAGTACCAACACCAGCGCAAGCGCGGAAATGAACAAATCCAACGCGAGCAGCCGATGTCGAATCCGCGCGTACTCTTTGGCTTGCGCCTGGCGTTCTGAATCAATGAGCGTTTCCATAGTTCCTCTGGTGCATAGTGCAATAGTGCCATCGTGTGATAGTTCCAACACCAAATCCAATTTCCAACTTTCACCTCAATTCGACATATCCCAACTTGAATCCCAATTCGCGCGCGTCCGTCGAATGTTCCAAAACATCACTGGGGCGAAATGTCGGCGAACGAAATTCAACAATCAGCGTATCTTGTTGTCGCAGCGCATTGTCCAATCGAATTGGATAGTCCATCCATTCGGTAGAGAGTTGAAATTCAGCCACCGTTTTTGAATTCAACCGTACTGTCACGCTGGGCAATGGCTTGTTTGGCAATGGCACAGCGCGCGCGTAAAAGACCAAAGTTTGCGGCTCCTCTTCGCGCACGCCCGGAAATTTTACGAACGAACGCGCGCGCGTAAAACGAAAGGGTTCGGCGCCGTCCATTTCTATCGCGTGCAGATTCAACACATAGCCGAAACTGCTCGTGCTGTCCCCGAGTTCGAGCGAACGCGTCGGCGTCGCGTCGAATGACCAAAACAACGGCGCGGGCACATCGGCTTGTCCTTGCGCCGCGCCCGCCGCGCGAATTTCGCGCGCCGCATTCTCGAATTCGCCCAAACGACGATAGGTGTCAATTTTGCCCAGCCGCGCTTGCACCTCGTATTCGTTCCGTTGCAGCGCGGAATCATACGCCGCCAACGCCTTGTCGAAATCGCCCGCGCGCCGGTACGCATCGCCCAATTCATCGCGCGCCTTGAGATAGTCGGGAAACGCGGCGACGGCTTTTTGAACAATTTCTATATCGCGTCCGTTCGCTTGCCACAAATAAAATTCACTCGCCAACAACGGCGCAAGGCGCGGTGTGTAGGCAAAATAAAAAATCAAGCAGGTCGTCATCAACCACGCGACGCGCGCGCGTGCAGACAAATGTTTCCGGAAACCAAGTCCCTGTGCCAATGCCGCGCCGGCAAAAAAAATAAACACGAATACAAAATGCAAACGAAAACGCGTGAACGCGTGATACAACGCCAACAGCAGCAGCGTATACACGAGCCACGCGAGAAACAATTTGGGTGCGGCGCGCCAGGTCAAAAAAATGCCTGCCATGCCCAGCACGACGACGCCGAGAAAAAAAATATCATTGACGGCGACGAGTGGGAGGGTCGGCGCATCCACATTTACGTCGGTCAAGAAACCCGCGCCGCGCGCATACGCGTCCAGTTCCAGATGAAAATTACCCGCGAAATTTTGCGCGCCCTGAATGCCAAGTTGGTCGAGCGGGTCCGCCAAAATATTTTGAATGCCGCGCTGCATCGCATAGCGGTCCCGGTCGGCGGGATTGGAAATCACCGCGAGCGCGTTTTCAAAATCATCGTTCCGCGCGCGATGGTCGCGCCACAAGTTCCATCCGCCTGTCGAATCAATCAACAGCCAGCGCTGAAAAGTCACCGCGTTGCGCGCCGTGTAGGGCAGAATCAAGACCAATGCCCCAAAGGTCAAAAGCGCGACACGCGCCACCGCCCATTTCCACCGCGCCCGCTGCGTATACAAAAACTCGAGCGCGACGAGCGGCAAAAAATACAATGCCATCGGGCGCACCAGCGCGGCATAGCCCAAAATGAAACCCGCGCCCAATGCTTGCGCATACGAGAGGGGTTGCATCCAACGCGTGAGGACGTACAAAAAAAGCAAAACGCAAAATACAAACAACGTTTCGGAAAGCACCCACGAGCCCGCCGTCGAAGCATAGAATGGCGCGACCGCGAGCAAGCCCGCCGCCCACACGCCCGCGTTTTCGCCGAACGCGCGCCGCGCCGCGACGTACATCAACGCGACGGTCAGGACGCTGATGCCGATTTGAAAGACAAGCGCGATTTCAATGGACGTGCCAAAGGCAGCAAAAATTGGAGCGAGAAAGAGAGGAAAACCGGGCGCGCGCGTGTAACGCAGCGGATAGGGGTCCTGAAAAAATTCGCCGCGCGCAAACAAAACGCCGAGTTGAAAATATTCGTCGTCGTCGTACGACAATTCATATTTTCCAAATGACGCAGTGCGTTGCCAATACGCGAGCCGCAATGCGAACGCGACCAGAAACAACGCGAGCAAAATCCAAACATGCCGTCGCATCTTGGTCAGGGGCGCAAACATTCGTTCAAAACATGTTCCAACAATTCCGCGTGTTTCTGCCACGAAAAAAATTCCACCACACGCGCGCGCCCCGCGTCACCCAAGCGTTTCGCCAACGGCGCATCATCCACCAATTTCAAAATCGCCGCGCGCATTTTTTCCAAATCATTTTCAGGATACAGCAAACCCTCTTGCCCATCGCGCACGATATTGTTCAAACCTGCCACATCAATCGTCACGACAGGCAAGCCCATCGCCATATATTCATGCACTTTTAACGGAGACCAATAGAAACCGACGCGGAGGGGGGGGTGAACCTGCGTATTGAACGGCGCGACACCGACATCACACAGCGCGAGATAATACGGCACGCGCGCATACTCTACCGCCCCCGTCAAAATAATTTTGTCTTGCAAATTCGCGCGCGCAACCTTTTCGCGCGTTTCCTCCAACAATTCTCCCGAACCAATCATCAAAAACAAAACATCGTCGCGCGTCTCCAAAATCTTTTCTGCCACCTGGTAAAATTCGCGCATGCCATGCCAACTCCGAAACGAACCCAGAAACCCCACAACGCGTTTATTGTTCGGATTAATCTCCAGTCTCCAGTCCCCAATCTCTTTTTCCTTCAATCGCGTTCGGTCGAACATTTCTACATTCGCGCCCCACGGAATTTCGCGCACCTTGTCGCGCAATTCGGGAAACGGCACCGTGACGGCGAGCGGCGTGACGATTCGTTTTGCGAACGTCGCTTGTTCGCGCGCCATCCGCGTCATCCATCCGAACATCAATTTGTCTGCAACATATTTTTTGGAACCGCGCGGGTCGAGCATTGGCGCATTCACTTCAAGCAAGGTCGGAATGTTTGCGCGATGTGCGACGCGTAATGCTGCGCCCGAAAAATTGTAATAGCGTTCCATCATCACATCAGGTTTTGTTTCCGTAATCAACTCGCGCATTGGCGATTCCAATTGCCACAATAAAAAATTAGAACGCGTGGGAATTCGAACCAAATCGAACCCCGCCATTTTTTCGCGCGCCGCCTGCCCCGCTTTTTGCTGTACGACAACGGTAATGTCATGCGCGCGCCGCGCCAATTGCTGCGCGACTTCGGTCACATGCACCGCGCCGCCGTGCGAGCCGGGGAGCGATTCTTTGAGCGCAACGTAAAGGATTTTCAATGCGTCATTCGTCAAACGTGAAACGTGAAACGTCATTTGCAATTCTCGTTTCTCGCTTCTCGCTTCTCGGCTACACTTTCTCCACCAACAAAAAATACGGACCCGCGCGCAAACCGCCAAACAGCGCAATATCCAACTGCATCATCTTGGACGCCATTTCCAACGGCACAACATATTTGTTTCCATTCTGCATCGCCGCGCGCACATTCGTCCGCGCATTCACTTGCTGCTCCAATTTGTTTTTCCCGCGCGTTTTTTTGCTCAAATAATTTTCGCCCAACTTCATAAACACATTTTCAATCCAACCCTGCAGCACGCCATTCCAAAACGCGACGCGCTTTACAACAAAACCGTTTTGTTCAAACACATCGCGCAATTCCTCGTATGTGCGAATCGCTTTTACGTGGTCGCTCTTGCGCCAATCGTCGCGTGTAAAATCCACCGCGCCGCGTTTCGTCAACCAACGCGTCACCGCTTGCTGCGGTTTCATCAACGGCGCGAGCGCTTGTTTTTCGCGCGTGTTGGAAAAAATAAAAAATTTGCCGCGCGGTTTCATTACACGGCGCGTCTCGTGCAACACACGCGCAATATCCTCATACGTGAGATGTTCCAACACATCAATCGAAAAAACCTTGTCGCACATTTCGTCGCGTATCGGCAGCGCGCGCAAGTCCGCGCGCAGCAGCGGCAATTCTCGCAATGCGCGTTCCGCGAACCACGGCGCAAGGTCTGCCGCAAGCATCGTGTCCACTTGTCCGCGATTCCAGTATGCAAACTTTCCATTCCCGCAGCCCAAATCCAACACCACATCGTTTGATTCAAATTTCAAAAAATCATTCAGCACATTATTTTTCACCTGCGCCGAAAGCAGCGGCTGCCCGAAATCGCGATAGTCCAAAATCTGCGCGCCTTCTTCCTCCACATATTGCGTCGTATGTTCAAACTCCGCGCGCGGCAGCAATTCCGCGTACCCGTCTCGAATCGCGTACTGTGTCGCGCATTGCGTACACGTCAAAACATCCCCGCGCAATTCAAGTGACGCGTGGTCGGTGGGACAGCACAGCAAGGGAACAAGACTCGCAATGAACATTTCGCTAACCGTGATACCTGCTACCTACTACCTACTACCGCCCAAAAAACGACCCGCGATTCAACACAAACCTCTGCACAATTTCAAACAAACGCGGCGGCACGCCGACAAATTGATTGCGCGCCATTTCCAACATGTCAACGGGCTGCTGACGCGGCACCATACCTGTCACGAATTGGATGATAAAAAATAAATTCCACACAATTAACAGCGCGCCCGCGCCTGCGAGAATCGGACGCGGCACGCGTGTGTGAAGTGCATCCACAAACGCCGCGAGTCCGACAACAAAAATCACCGTGCAATTGATAAAGCGTCGTCCGCCATACGCCGCGCCGCCGAACCAAGTCGAAAACGAACCGAGCAAATATGTTTCCACCGCGAACGCGATGAGAAATACTGCCGCGAGAAATTTATCGTGCCGCCACAAAAAAAATAATCCAATCACCGCGAGCAGCACAACGGGCGTCCATGTGAACAAGCCGTGAAAATTGGAAAACAACACATCGAGAATGTGATTGCCGTCCCACGTAAATTTATCCGTCACATTCCGCGCGGGCAAAAAGTTTCCGTTCAACACACGATACGAAATCAATTGCGGCAGAAACACTACGCACGCGCCGACACTCATCATCAGCGCGCCGCCAAACCATTTTTTCGTCGCCGCGAAATTTTCACTTGAACGCGCGGCGCAATACATCGCGTATGCAATCTCCACCAACGGTATCACAAAAAATACCGCTTCTTGCTCGCGCACCATCGTCATCAATCCGCCGCTCGCGCCCAACACAAACCAATCGCGCAATTTTCCATCTGCGCGCGATTCGCGCGTGCGCCACCACACATACACAAACAACGCCGATGCAAACAACGATGCCGCGTGACTGAACGCGGGCGCGACGTACATGTAATACACCGCGTTCGTCGCAAACAAAATCGTCAGCGCCGCGCCCAACGCAATCCACTCTGCAAAATAATTGCGCGCAATGCAATATGCCAAATAGATGCCGAGCCAGCCATAAAACACCGACGCCATACACACCGCGTAAATGTACGGGGCAGAAACTCCATTCGCCGCAAACGCGGGATTGAAATTCTGCGCGACAAGCGCAAACAAATGCGCGACGAGATAAAACGGCAGCCAGAGCACCGCCGTTCCCATCGGACCGAAATTGATTTGCAAGCCCGTCGCGGTTCGCATGTCCAAAAATGTTTCTTTGAAACGCGAACGCACGCAGTCCTCAAAATCCAAATTGCAAAAGTATTCGTACTGATTGCGAAAATCCAAATCGCCGTCGAGCAAGATGGAAGGCAAGTACGAAAAGTATTCAATTTCATCGGACGCGGCGACGCGCGGCGTGACGAACGGCAGCGAAATCAAAAACAACACCACCATCACCAACAAGCCGCGTTCGATGCGAACACGTCCGAAAGAGAAATACTTCATGTGCATAGTAACGAATTTATTCGTTCTCTTGGCGCGCTGTAACGAATGAATTCGTTACTACCTTTTCCGCCGCGCTTACAATTTTCTCGGCGCGTCGTTTGTATGTGAAATCCGCCACGCGCTCCCGCGCACGTTCACCCAAACCAATCGCGTCGGGTTGAAATGCGCGTGTGAGTTGTGTTGCGAACGCGTTCACATCGCCGCGCGGAAAATACAATGCGCCGTCGCCCAAAATTTCGCGCAGCGACGCGCGGTCAACGCACACTATCGGGCGCGCCATTGCCATATATTCAAACATTTTCAACGGCGATGCCGTCGCGTCCGTCACCGTATCGGGAATCACCAACACATCCGCCGCCGCCAAGTATTCCGCAATCACGTTTGACGCTTGACGTTTGACGAACAAAACGCGTTCTGAAATTGCTAACTCATTCGCCATTTCGCGTAACTCTTGCAACTCAAACTCGCGTCCGCCAATCAACACGAGCCGCACATTTGAATCATTCCACATTTTGAACGCGCGCAACAAAACATCCAAACCGCGATATTTGAATGTGAGACCCGCATAAGTGACGATGCGCGCATCGCGCGGCAAATTCAATTTTGCGCGCATCTCTATTTTATCGCGTGGAAAATACATCGCGTCATCATATGCGTCGGGAATGCAAAAGACGCGTTCGGGTGATTGCCAGCCCCGCTTGATAATTTCTTGGCGAAATGTTTCGGTGAGCGAGGCGATGCCGCGCGAGTTTCTTAAGGTTGTTTCGTCCATCTGTTTCAGCGATTCAATCAAGCGCGCGCTTTTGTTTTGTCCGGGATGTTGTGATTCCAAATCATGCACTTCGTACATCACGGGCAAGTTCGCGCGCACAAAACGATACGCGCACACAATATCGCGCGTGTAAATCAAATCGGGTTTCGCCGACGCGATGATGCGGTTCGCGCGTTCAGCGTACAACGCGCGTTCGATGTACGACCAGCGTCCGCTTTTGTACACGCGTGAAAGTTTGTTGATGGGAATACGTCCGAGTTGGCGCGTCGGAAAGGGGGGGGGGATTTCATTCCCAAAACGCGGGACGATTGCGGTGAGATGTTCGCCGAGTTGTTTCGAGAGTTCGCGCAGTGTGTTGAACGTTTGAATCGAATTCGCGGATTCGAGATTGAGCGGCGAGTACGCAATATAACAGAGGTGCATTGCGAATCAACTATTCCGATTGCGCGCCGACAAGTTGATGCGGCGCAGGATTGTTACGCACAAAAAATTGCAAAAGGATGGCGGTCAATGCCGCGCAAAGCACCGCAAAGCCAAACATGGCTTGAAACCCAAACGTGTCCGCAATCCAACCGCCAAGAATCGGCGCGGCGATTGTCGCGGGGACAATCAATGTATTCGCAAGTCCAACATAGACGGGACGCTCGGTTTCTGCGCCAAATTCGAGCGTCATGGCAATGCTAATCGCCCACAGCGCAACGTTCCCGACACCTGTCAGAATAAAGACGAGATAGAACCATTCCAGCGTCGGACTCACCAATGCGAGCAGCGCCGCGCATAACGCCGCGAGCGTGCCAAGCACGAGAACTGCGCGATGACCAAATTTATCGCCAAGCGCGCCCATGATGGGATTCGCAATCACTTGAGTTGCCAACAGGATGCTCGTCATCACGCCGGCGGTTTCGGGATTCATGTCGAACGCGCGCACAGCATAGATGGTATAAAACGCGGCGGCAGCGGTGGCGAATTGGGCAAAGAAACGCGCGGTGACGAACCAACTAAAATTTTTGTCGCGCTGCAGCACGTGTCCCGCTTGTTTCCAAATCGAACGCGTGCTGAATTCAGACGTGTTCAAGGCGTGATTGGTTTCGCGCGTCAACATGAGGAAAACATACGAAATCGCCATGCCGACACCGGCAAGTAAAAAGCAGAGCGCGTAATTTGTAGGACTGTTGACGCGCAGCAAAATAATGCCCGCAAGCAGCGCGCCGCCGCTCGCAAATAAATTCGCGGTTGCCGATTGCATGCCGAAAAATTTTCCGTGATGACGCGGCGGAATAATTTTTGCAATCATGCTTTGCCACGCCGTGGCGGTCAGTCCGCCGCCCAAGCCCTGCCACGCAAGCAAAAGAAAAACAATTACGAGCGCCAAATTGGCATCGAGCGCTTGCGAAAACAATGCCACCAGCGCGAGTCCGAGATACGGCACGCGCTCGTGAATCGTCATCAGCATCACCATCGGTTTGTAACGCAAGAGACGACTCACGGCGCCGGCAGTAAAGAGCTGTGGCAATTGCCAACCGATGGTGTGCAGCGCGGGAATGAGTCCAATCAAAATTGCCGAACTCGTGAGCGTGTTGACAAAAAGCGGAATGACCGTGACGAATGAAGCGAAACCGAGCGCGCTGCCAAAAAATGCGCCGTCGAGAACGCCGGCAAACACATTAAAGCGCAAATGTTTTGCGGCATAGTGTTTTGCAAATTCGAGCGACGATTCGGATTGCATGTGAGTTTTTTATTTTACAGCGCGTGCGGCGAAACCGACAGCGATGTCGCGATTTTGTTTTGCATCGAACGCGCGGAAGAACAATGACATTGGCAATTCTACAAACGCGCGCGCAAACAATCTTCCAATGCGCGTGCCGCCGAACGCGTGCGCCAACACATCATTCGTCACGGCAAAATAATTTCCGCCCGAAACGATTTCGACGCGCGAAAAATCGCGGAGCATGTGGCGATAGCCCTCTTGCGTGAAACGAAAATAATCGTGCGGCGACGCGTGATAGGGATGATAAAACGGCGCATACGAAAAATAGACGCCGCCTTTTTTCAACACACGCGCGACTTGGTTCACCGCGCGAATGGGGTCATACAAATGCTCCAACACCGAAACCATAAGCACGCCGTCGAGCGATTCATCCGCAATTGGCAACCAATGTGCGTCCGCGACAAACGCCACATTCTCACCGATTTCAACATCCAAACCAAAATACCCGCGCTGTTTTGTAAGCTGCGCGTATTTTTCCGCCAGCGCGTATTGTCCTGCGCGCCGATTTTTTTCCACCACACTGCCCGCGCCCACATCGAGAATCCGCGCGTTTGGATTTTGCAGCAGCGCGTCAATCGTTTCGATGAGCAAACGTTGGGGAGCAGGGGAACGGAGTTTCACGCGGCAAAAGAGAGACTGGAGATTAGAGACTGGAGACTCAATCTCCAGTCTCTAGTCCCCAGTCTCCAATCTCTTGTAATACTCTAATGTTCGCCGCAATCCCTCTCTCACATCCACCGTCGGCGCGTAACCCAACAACTCGCGCGCGCGGGAAATGTCGGCGTGAGAGTGTAACACGTCACCTGTGCGTGCGGATGAAAATTGCGTCGGCAGATTTTGATGTGTGAGTTCATTCAACAGCGCGATGATTTGATTGAGCGTTGTGCGCGCGCCGCCAGCCACATTCACCACCGCGCCGCCGTCAAATTCACTGTACGCCGCGCGCAAATTCGCATTCACGACATTTTCAATGTATGTAAAATCGCGCGACTGTTCGCCGTCGCCGTACACGGGAAACGGTTCGTGATGCAGCGCGCATTGCACGAATTTTGCGAGCGCGCCCGCGTATTGCGAAGTCGGGTCTTGACGCGGACCAAACACATTGAAATAGCGAAGACAAATCGTCGAGAGTCCATACAAATTCGCAAACACACGCGCGTAATATTCGCACGCGAGTTTTGTGACCGCGTACGGCGAAAGCGGCGCGGCTTCCATCGTTTCCACTTTGGGGAGCGTGGGCGAATTGCCATACACCGAAGAACTGCTCGCCAGCACAACGCGTTTGATATGGTTGTCGCGCGCCGCAATCAAAACATTCAACGTTCCCGTTAAATTTGCGTCGTGCGACGCGCGCGGATGTTTGATGGAACGCGGAACGGAAGGGAGCGCGGCTTGGTGAAAAATAATGTCCATGTCACGCGCCGCGCGTTGTGTGACGTTTTCGTCCGCAATATCACCTTGAATAAATTCAACTTTATTCTTTGCGGCGTCGAGATTTTCCAAATGTCCCGTCGCCAGATTGTCAAGCACGCGCACCGTTTCGCCGCGTCGCACCAATTCTTCCACCAAATGCGAACCGATAAAGCCCGCGCCGCCCGTAACCAAAATGTTCATGCCGGCACCGCCGCAATTTTTTTCATGACGCGCTCGTATACGTTTTCGTTGCGCGCCACCAAATCATTTTCGTCAAAACCTTTCAGCGTTTCAAATCCATTCTGAATCAATCGCGCGCGCAAATTTTCATCGCGCAGCACCCGCGCAATCGTTTCCGCCAACGCGCGTGGATTGTCGCGCGGGACGAGCAAGCCGTTGTATTCGTGCTGCACCACTTCATCCACGACGGGAATATCGGACGCAATCACGGGACAACCTGCCGCCATCGCTTCGAGCGGCGGCAGACCGAATCCCTCATACCGCGTCGGCAAAACATACACATCGGCAGAATTGTACAAGCGCACTTTGTCCTCTTCACTCACGCGTTCCAAAATTTGCAAATGTTCACTCGTTCCATCTTTTTTTGCAATCATTTCCAACTCGCGCCGATGAATCGGACTGTGACCCACAAACAAAAACGTCGCGTTCGGAAAGTCGCGCAGCACATCAGGCATCGCGCGCGCCAACACGTCAAAGCCCTTGCGATATTTGAATTGTCCAACAAACAAAATGACAGGACGTGAAAATTCCTGTTGATAATTCTCGCCGCGCAAATTGGAAATGAACGGCACGTCCACCCACAACGGAATCGTTTCGCTTTCGATGCCGATGTTTGCCCAAATGTTGCGTTCGTGTTCCGAACACGCAATCACCATGTTCGCGTGATGCACCGCATAGTGCATGAAATAATTTTCGACGTGCCGTTTCACGCGTCCATCGCGCGCGGCGCGATTCAGAATTTCGCGGCGAGACCAAATCAAATTGTGATACAGCGGCTCGGTATCGAGCGGACGGTCACGGTCACGCGAGAGATATTGGTCATGCAATGGACCAATCGGTGTGACGACGTAGGGAATGTTTTCGCGCTGCGCGTAATACGCGGCTTGAAACGCGAATTTATTTCGCAGATGTTGAATGTGAATCACGTCGGGCTTGGGCGCGCGCGTCAACGCGTTCCAAAATTCGCGCGTGAGCCAACCATTTTCTTGAATGCGTTCCACTTGAACGCCGTCAATGTTTTCCGCGCGCACACCCAACGCGTCCGATTTCGCATCATAGTACGTGAACGCGCGCACATTATGTCCGCGTCGCACCAACGCCTTCGCCAATAACACTTCGGGCCAATTGCGAAAAACGCGCGTAATGCCGCCTGTGGTGACAATCAGAATGTTCATCTCAAACATGCACGCGATACCAATACGAATGATGCTCCACAAAACCCAACTGGGCGTACAAATTGCGCGCGGGCGTATTGTTGGCAATCACTTGGAGATATGCAGTTTGCGCGCCGTTTTGTTTGCCCCACGTCATGAGTTGCGAAACAATTTTTCTGCCAAAGCCGCGTTGGCGAAATTTTTCATCCACGACAATATCAAAGAGCCCCAAAAATTTTTCTTGCCGCACCCCCAAACCGCACGCGCACACTCTGCCATTTTCACGCAGCAACGCGAATCCCGTTTGCGGCACAATGAGTTGCAGAATTTGTTTTAGCGTCGTGCGATGCGCGGGATTCGGATTGTTCATGCGCCAATACGCGTCGAACCATTCCTCACTCCACGTTTCGCAAATTTCAACCTCGTTCCCGCGCGAAAAATTGTGCGGCGCGAGTTCGCACGTTTGCACAATCGTATCCGCTTCCAAATGATACCCGCGCAATTCCAATTCCGCATCCAACTGCGCGGGCTGCGCGGCGCGCGTCATTTTGAACACAATGGGCAAATTTTGCGCGTGATACAATTTCTCGCAATACGCGATTTTTTCATCCAACGCTTGTTTTGGTAAATACAAGGGTTGCACCGAATTCGCGCGTCGGCTGTAACCATTGCTGAATCGCAGAATCCAACCGTCATACAAAACCGTTTTGAGCGCGGGAAACGCGTTGAGCGAAATTTCTTCGAGCGTGGTAATCATGAGCTTGGTAGTAACGAATTTATTCGTTCGCGCGTGTAACGAATAGAATTCGTTACTACATGGAATCGTATGCTTCAATCACGCGTTCGGTCACCGCGTCCCACGTAAAAAGTTTCAACACGCGTTCACGTCCGCATTTGCCAAAACGTTCGCGCAAATCTGCATCGTCGAGCAAGCGCGCGATTTTTTCGGCGAAATCGTTCGCGTTTTCGGGTTCGGCGAGAAATCCTGTTTCGCCGTCCGCAATCACTTCGGGAATTCCGCCAAAATTGGAACCGACGACGGGACGCGCACACGCCATCGCTTCGGCGGACATGATGCTGAATGTTTCGTTCGCGTAACTCGCCAGCGCAACCACATCGGCGAGCGCATAATACGGCGCGAGCGCGTCGGATGAAATATAGCCCAAAAACTTTACGCGCTCGGAAATTCCCAATTCGCGCGCGCGCTGTTCCAATGTTGCGCGATATTCGCCTTCGCCTGCGATGAGGAATCGCACATCGCGCGTTTTTGCCAACAACGCGATGGCATCAATCAAATACTGTACGCCTTTCCAGCGCACCAAACGTCCCGCGTAGAGAACGCTCGCTGCAGTGTTCTGAGCGTTGCCCGCGATTAGGGAACGCTGCGGCGAGCGTTCCGTACTCTG
>JAKOPZ010000054.1 GCA_029778615.1 Chloroflexota bacterium
AGCACGTGTATTCCAAAACGTAGTCGAACGCGCCGTCAAATTCTTGGGGCAGTTGAAACAAATCGTGGTGCAAAATTTCGTGCCGTGTGTCGTCATCCATCAAAGCGCGCATGTCCGCCACCGCTTCACGCGCAAAATCCACCGCGACCACATCAAAGCCATGGCGCGCAAATTCGCGCGCGTCATGCCCGCGTCCCGCGCCCGGCACCAACATTTTTCCGGGCGCGAACGTTTTCTCGCGCAAGAGCCGTTGAAACACCGGCGTCGGCGTGCCCATATCCCAGCCCGCCGTCCCGCGCTGATAGTCGCGTTCCCATTTGGAGGGATGATTGACGTTCTCGGTTTCAGAAGAAAAATGCGGAGACATTACGAGGCGAATTGATAAATGACAGGGCGGTAACGTGGTTCGGGGATGGGCTTGCCTTCCGCGCGCGCAGCTTCCAGCCACGCTGCTTTGGCGATTTCGACCTGTTTCAGCGCCTCTTCCGGCGTTTCACCAAAGGCGGAACATGCTTCCAAGTCAGGAATGTCCGCGATGTATCCTTCATCTTCCACACTATAAAAAATGTTGATGTGATAGTCCTTCATTTGCCATCCTCCAATTGCCGCCATCATATCACTAAATGAAATGTTCTTTGAACCAGCAAGCGCGCGTTCAAGAATTTTTCGTCTGTTCATAATGCAAATTCCTCAAAACAAAGTCCCTTGTTGTGCCGATGCATCCTTTTCTCTTCTTGCATCATGCGCGTAAATCTCATCTGCCAACACATCAAAATCCACCGCGTCCATGTCCAAACGCCGCGCGCCGCCTTTCAACAAACCTTCCGTGCCTTCACTGCCGGGAACTGCGTACACCAAGCGCCCTTGTTTGCGCGCGCGTTCTGCCGTATCCATACTGCCGCTGTTTGCGCTCGCTTCCACCACAATCACCGCGCGGCTCAGACCGCTAATCAATCGGTCGCGCGCCATCAATTGCGGACCGCGCGGCGGCGCGTTCGGCATCAATTCCGAAATGACCGCGCCGTGCGAAACAATGCGCGCAGCGAGTTCCGCATTTTCGCGCGGATGAATCACGCGAATCCCCGAACCCAATACCGCAATCGTTCGCCCGTCCTCCGCGTCTAAAGCGCCCACATGCGCCGCCGTATCAATCCCCATCGCCAACCCGCTCACCACGCACAATCCGCGCAACGCCAATTCCCGCGCAATCGTAGTGGCGATTTCAATCGCCCCCTCCGAAGCCGCGCGCGTTCCCACAATCGCCACCGCGTTTTCATCCCCCTTTTTTATCGCGCCGCGCACAAACAAAATCACGGGCGCGTCTTTTAAGGCGCGCAACCGTGCCGGAAAACGGGCATCGTCCCACGTCAACAAATCAATTTCGTCTTCTGCCAACGCGTAAATTTCATCCTCGAATTTTTCGGGATGCAGCGCGCGCAAATTTTCAACCATCGTTTCCGTCACGCGCGGAATTG
>JAKOPZ010000287.1 GCA_029778615.1 Chloroflexota bacterium
GCGTTCCCTACACGTTGGCGTTCCCTACACGTTGGCGTTCGTTACGCGTTCGCATTCCTTACGCGCGGGTGCGTAACCATGCTGCCATATTCGTTAGAAACGCGCGGCGCACATTGATTTCTCCCGCATCGCAATAATTCAAATCATATTCATTCGTCGAAACAAAATCACTGCCGCGCAATTCCAAGCGCAGTACGTTTGCGCCTTGATTCAACTGGACATCCAATGCTTGAAAAACTCGCACCTCATTTCGCGCAATCGAAACATCGAGCGTCAATGTAAGCGCGTCGTTATGCCATGCGTTCAATGTCCCGACGATTTCGTGCAGTGTGTCGTTGACCAGCCAAATTTGACCGCTCACCAATTCGCCGACTGCGCGCGCGCGACGCGGATAGGCGAACGAAACCAGCACGGGATTATACAGCTCTTTGATTTTGGCATAGGCGCGTTTGGGCGTGCGCGCATAATCCACCACACTCCAGCAAATCGAATACCACGGCTCGTTAAACTGCCAGAACGCGCATCCCGCCACGCGCGGTTTATTGCGGCGCGCGTGTTCAATCGCAATCTGCAAACCACGCAGCTGTGCCTCTTGGGACGCGTTCACAAATTCTGGCAATGTCGCGTCGGGCGCGCCGCGCGGTTCTAAAAGCGGGTCGGCGTAACGCCACAATTTTTCGCACTCGGCGTTGTGATATTCCCACCACTCGTTGACTCGCACGCGCTCGCTCTCGTTGCGCGCGGTTGATAAAGGGGAAACGCGGGCGGGGGGAATCATTGCCTCGTCGGGCAAAAAGCGCGCGAGCGTTTCGACGTTTGGCGCCGCTTGCAGACCAAACTCGCCGAAAAATAGCGCGTCGTCATTTTCGTAATCGCGCGTATTGGCGTACCCGTGCCACACGCGCCAATTGTGCGATTCATTTTCAGAGGGCGACGCAGATTTGAACGGGCGCGTGCCATCTTGCGTGGCAACACTATCGCGCAGCCGTGTAATGATGTGTTGGTTTGCGCGCGGAATAAATTCATTTCCGCCGCACCACAAAACGACGCATGGATGATTCCGCAGGGCGCAAACAATCGCCTCGCCTTCTTGTTTTGCAAGTTCGAGAAACTTTGGCTCGCGCGGGAAATAATCAATCCCCGCGCCCGCGAAGGGAAATTCTTGCCACACCAAAATTCCAAGTTCGTCACACAATTCGTAAAACGCGCGTTGCTCTTTTAATCCGCCGCCCCACACGCGCAGCAAATTGATGTTGGCGTCGCGCGCCATGTGCAGCAACACCGCGTAATCGTCGCGCGTCACGCGCGCGGGAATGGCATCGGCAGGAACCCAATTCGCGCCGCGAATAAATTCCGCTTCGCCATTGATAACAAATGTCCACGGCGCGGCATCGGCGGGCGCGTTTGGATTGTGCGCGAGTTCGAGCGTCCGCAAACCAAACGTCGTTCTGTCCGAATCCATTTCGCCGTGTTCGTCGAGAAGGGTCGCGCGCAATTCGTACACATTCGGTTCGCCCCGGTCCCACGGATTCCACACGCGCGGCTTTTCCAATTGAATCGAAAACGATTGCGTTCCACTTTTTTCCAAACGAAACGGAATCTCAAACGCTTGCGTTGCATCATCGAAATTTTTTCCGCAAATTTCAAAACGGACGCGCGCGTCGCGCGGCTCGGGCGTATCCACTTCAAGCATCACGCGCACGCGTCCATCGGGAACGCCTTGCACCCACACATCGCGAATAAAAATTCCGCGCGTTTGCACAATCCGCGCCGCGTCCCAAATGCCGCATGTCAACAAACGCGGCGCAAAATCCCAGCCGTACGACATTTGGCATTTCACTGTCGCGTAACGTTCGGGAAATTCTTGCGCTTGCGCAGCGTGCGGAATCACGCGCCCCGCGACATTTTTCCAAATGCGTTCAGGTGGATTGAGTTTTACGCGCGGCAATTGATTGCCACCTGAAACGCGCACGGCGAGTTGATTCGTCTGCAAAATCTTTTCGCGCGGAATTTCATAGACCTGCCGCGAAAACATGCCCACATGCTCGCCCAGTTTCACATCGTTCCAATACACTGCGCTCTGATAATCAATGCCGTCGAAAATCAAAAAGGTTCGCGCGTCGTTTTTCGTATCGAGTTCGATATTGCGGCGATACCACCAATCATAATCATCCACCCATTGACTCGCGTCATTGTTTTTTCCAAGAAACGGGTTGGGAATTTTGTTGATAGCCAGCAAATCGAGACGCACATCGCCGGGAACGTGCGCGGGAATCCAACCTTGCACGCGCGCGAAATCGTTCGGCGCGGGAAATTTGTGTGGAGGCACCGCGCCAACGAACCATTTCGAATCGTTCAGTGAAAATGTTGTTCGCATCAAAAACTACGGCAAGTTCGCGAGGAAAAACGAAATCGCATACGGTGTGGCGGCGAACAGTACTCCCAATCCGACGACAATGATTGCACCGCGCCGATTGCGCGCACGCAGCCCAAACCAGCCAAAGAACGCGCACAACGCGCCCAACGCTACGAGAACGAGAGCGAGTGGGTTCATGCGATTTTCTCCTTTACACGCAAACGTACAAACAATTCACCATGTTGCGACCACGCGCGTTACATTACCGGGAAAACGAATCTGATGCGCGTTCACCAGTTCAACGCCCGCGATATTTCCCCCCGCGTTCTTGATTTCGATTGGCAAGTTCCATTCGATATGTGCCGGCGGTTCGCGCCATTTTCCTTTTAGCACGAGCGTTGCGTTTTTGTCCCCAAACGCAAGCGTGAAATCCACATCGCCGAAATACGTCGCCGCGCGTTCTACTTTGATGGTCGCCGTTTCAAACACCCAATCATCAGGCAGCGCGGGCGTAAGAACGAGATGGTCATTCTCTTCAAACAGCAGCGCGTTACGAATGAAACTCACCACATCCGCCGCCGCCCAGCCGTGATGTCCGTCGCCATGTCCACCGCGAAATGTTTGCGGATGAATCGTTTCGCCCCACGTCCACGTCGGCGACGCGTGTTTGAGCAAAAAGCGCATTGCGTTCCATGCTTCCGGTTTGCGCTGAAAAATTTCTACGCCCGCGAGATGCAGCGCGAGATAGGTGCCAAAACCGCCGTGCCCGACGTGATGAAAAAACGCGCCGTCCACGAACGCGATTTTTTTCAATTCAGCGAGCGTCGCGGCGAGACGCGGGTCATCGGGCGCAACGAGTTGCAGCGGATAGGCGGCGACGAGATTCGATACCATCGCGGAATCCGCGCGGCGATACGGTGACGCGGGAATCCATTGCGCGTTATTTTTTTCAGCGGCGCGCGCGATGGCGGCACTTACATCGTTCCGAAACGCGTCGTAGGCGAATTGCAATTTTCGCGCGTCGTCCGTCGCGTTGAACGTTTGCGCCGCGAATTCTGCTGCGCGCAAACCTGCCAGTCCCCACCAATCGTCCCAAAAATAAAAGTCGTTCGGACCGAGATGTTCCGCGCTCATGCCGGCGGGTAACAAGCCATGTTCAGGCACGCGTGCGCCGTGCTGTTTTGTTTTCTGACGCGTCGCATCAATCCAATGCGCCGCGTTCAACATGTTCCAATAATTTTCGTGCATCACTTGAAAATCGCCGGCGAGCCGCGTGTGTTGTTCAATCAGCCATAATGCTTGCCCGTTCGAATCCCACTCGCCTTGCTGCGATTGCACGTATCCGTCTTTGCGCACGCTGCGGCGAAAATTGAGCAGCACATTTTTCACGGCGTCGTGATAGCCAAGTTGGTCGAGCGCGTGGAGCATGAACGCCGCATCGCGCCACCAGAATTCGTGATAGAGAAACGGACCCGGCGTAATCGAATCGCCGTCGTGCAGAACGAGCAAGTGCGCTTTGTTGGCGTCGAACGCGTTTTGCACTGCGTCGTCGGGGACACGAATCGTCATCCCTTGCGCCAGCAGTGCGCGCCATTCCTGCGAAAACTCGCGTTTGAGCGGCAGCAGCGCGTCGGGTACAAGCCACGCGGCAGCGTCCGCCGTGTACGCGCGCGCAGTTTGCAGTGGGCAAATCGCGGTCACGACGCGGTGCGTGTGCGGACGCAGTTCAATTTGGTACGCGGCGACAAAGGTGGCGAGTCCGGCAGCGTCGGAAACCAACGCTGTGTTGTTCAACGCGTCAAGGTGGAGTGCCACATCGCCCGCTTCACAGGTCGAGGTCGCAAACGCGTCGGGCAGCGGCAGGAGCGCGGCGAGCGCGTGATTGACCCACAGCTCGCCCAAGTTTGATGGCGTGCGCCATTCGATACTATCCACCACCGCTGCGCCTTCCGGATTGAACGGACGCAGGGCGAGATACAACGTCGCGGTGCGTTTTTCATCGCGCGGATTTTCCACCGTATACGCGCTGACGAGCCAATCGTTTTCCTCTGCGTCGCGCCGCGCGAAATTTTCCTGATTCATTCGCAAGTGCGCGGGTTCGTACGAGGTGCGCACCAGCGGCAAATTTTCATAGAGCTGTTGTGAAATTTTTTCGTCGGCGAGACGCGATGGAAAAAATATTTCACCGTCCACGCGCAGCCACGCGTCGAGCGACCAACCCCATTCATTCGGCTGGGGCGTCACCAGACCGCGCGGGTCAACAATCGCTTCGTATTTTGAATCGGGATTGCCGAGCGCGGTCCAGGTGCGATACGCGGAATTGAGCAGCACGGGCTGCAACGCGCGTGCCGTAAAGCCGGGCGCGTGCGGGTCAAATTGACGCGCTGCCCAATATGGCAAGACCCATTCAGATTGCAAATCAAACAATTGACGATTAAACCAACCGCGCGTCCACACGCGCGCGGCGAGGGGAACGAGTTCGGAAGGAATTTGGTCGTTCTTGCCCACGCGCGTTGACCGCTCGAGATATTCGGCGACGAGGGGAGATAATCGAAAACGCGGGCTCAAGAAACGCAAGAGGCGGGCGAGCGAGTGGAACATGATGTAACATGTATTCTACTCAGAATAGAATTGAGATGAAATCACGCGCAAAAATTTTTCAGGGTGCGTTTTCACGGCAGCGCGCACAAAAAAAGGTTTTCGTCATTTATTTGTAATGAAACTCGATTCGCGCTATAATCTTGTTTGGTGTCGCGCGCAAAAGCGCGGCAATTTTTTGTCTCAGAGTCGTGAACTATGCCTTCGGCAAGTGAATCCTATTGGAATAATTTTCAAATCGGCGATAAAGATATCGAGCGTGTGTATGCTTTCATGCTCGAAAAAGGTGAAGCCGTCCCCACCGCCGACCTCGCGCGCATCATCATTGAAGCGCGCGCTCGCGAAGAACAAGAACGGCGCTCCCGTCTGAGCACCGAAGCCCATCTGTATCAACCGCGCAACGCGCCCGAAGTGGGACAGCGTCTGATTTTTTCCGCGCTGAACGATGCAGAGGGAACGGTAACCGCCATTCGCCCGGCGAACAATCCGCGCGTAACCCCTTTTCAAGTGTTGACCGTCGCGTTTGGCGACGGCACCTCGCGCGAATTTGCTGCCGCGTATCAAGAACCCCATCCGCTGAATGAACTAAAACCCATCGCGCTCGGCGCGGCGGACGAAGAGCCCGCTGAAATTTATGCGCGCTATGGTGCGCAAATCGAACGCGCGTTGGCGCTGCGTTTGCGCGGCGACAAAGAATTTGTCGAGCATGAGGGCAGTTGGCTCTTGCGCGACGCGCTCGCCACCATTGACGAATTTGGGCTGAATATTTTGGAAGCGGCGATTGAACAAAACAACGCGGCAATGACAACGCCGGATTTGGCGCGTGTGCTCCAGAGCGACGCAGGAATCAATTTGGAACTCGAAGGTCCCAAGCGTGAAACAAGTTTGTTCTCGCTCGATTACGCGCTCACGCGCGACGAACGTTTTGTGGATGCCGGACCGCGCGCCGAAAGACGCTGGTATTTGAATCGGCTGGTGCCCGCCGACGTTTTGGCGACGCCGCGCGTGCTCCAGTTTGCCAAGACCGCGCGTACGGATGAAACGCTGCCGCCCGAACTTGAAACGATTTTGAGCGAAATCCAAGACGACAACGACGACCTCACGCCAACCGCGAGCGAACCGGCGAATGTGAATCTGGTGCTCACCTACCCACACCGTCGCGCGGGCAGTCTCCCTTTTACGCAGGGCGTGCGCGCGTTGTTCCCCAACGCGGACAAACCGCTGCTCGTTACCTTGATTGACGAATACAACGTCCGCATTCCGGTGTGGATTGTGCCGGATGACAATTATGTGTTTGGGTTGAAAATTTGGTACGACAAACACAAAATGAATCCGGGCGCGCTGTTGGAATTGGCGCCGCGCGCCGAACCGCTCACCGCCGAAATTCGTTTTCAACCGCGCCGCGAGGGAAAAAGTTTGTGGGTCCGCACCGCCAAAGTCGAGAACGGACATTTGACCTTTGGCACCAAACCTTTGCCGGTCGCATTCAAGTATGATGAGGAAATGCTCATCGTTCCCGACGACCAAAACGCGTTGGACAAGCTCACGGCGTCCGGTTACGGCGACCGCTCGCTCGACCTTTTGCTACTCGAGCTCTTTCCCGAATTGATTAAATTGAAATTGAGCGGCGGTTCTTCCGTCCATGCGAAAACGTTATACAGCGCGGTGAACTTTGCCAAACGCGTCGGCGCGCGCGCCGTCTTTAGCGCGTTGATGAACGGCGAAGCGTTTGCATTTACGAGCGGCGGATATTTCGTGCTGCAGCAAGTTGCCGCGCGCGCCTAGTGCAAGGAGCAGACATGCCGGTTGGACGTTTGACGACAAAATCAAAATTTCATATTGACCCAAAATGGTGGGAACAACAAGGACGCGATTTCCGCAGTGAAGTGTACGACGCGTTGTGCGCCGAATGCAAAAGTTTGTACTCGCTCGAGGAACCGCAAACCGTTGACCATGTGGACGCGGTAACCGGACAGGTGACGCAGATGGATGTTTTGCTGGATTGCGCCAGCACGGTGTGCGCCGAGACGCCGGAATTCATTGACCCGCGTATGCCGTTGACGCGTTCCATTTTCCGCGCGTTTATCGCGGCGGGCAATGTTCCACAATCGGCAGAAGAAATTTACGCGCGCATTCAAAAAGGTTCGCCGCAGGTGATTCTAAAAGAATTGTTGAGCGCAAGTATGGAAGACGAAGGCATCACCGCACTGTAATAATTTTTGTGCGTTTCTGCATCCAACCACCGCATCGAGCCAGCGGTGGTTTTTTTTTCATATCAACGTCACGGAAAGTTTGCGCGCTGCTCACACCATGCCGCCCCTGCCTCGAGATTCGTTTGACAGCCGCCGCGAATGGAATAGAATACTTGCGCTACGAATGCCCTCGTGGCGGAATTGGCATACGCGGCAGGTTGAGGGCCTGTGTCCAATTGGACGTGGAGGTTCAAGTCCTCTCGAGGGCACACAATGCCTTACACAAACTCGATTTGTGTGAGGCATTTTTTTTATGGGGGTCGGCGCCGCACGCATTTGCGCCAACGCACTTTTTGAATACGATTGTTTGTGTAGAAATGGTTTTTCCAGAGGAGTTCGTCATTCGCCTTGCGGCGCACCAACAGTTGGATGAAAATGGGAAGGCATGATTCCATCTGCGTCCGAGATCGGATTTTTGATTGGTGCCACGAGTCCGTAGAGGAGTTTGATCCGAGTGTCCTGCGGCAC
>JAKOPZ010000288.1 GCA_029778615.1 Chloroflexota bacterium
ACGAAGGCGGCGCGTCGTGGTCATGGCACGATGACCCGCACGCGGGCGGCGCGTTTGCGATGTTTGAACCCGGACAACAGACGCGATTGTACGCCGACATTATCAAACCTGAAGGACGAATTCATTTCGCAGGCGAACACGCGTCGCTCGCGCACGCGTGGATTCAAGGTTCCATCGAATCGGCGCTGCGCGCCGCGAGTGAAGTGAATGAACTTTGAGATTAAAGACTGGAGATTGTCATGCGTTTTGTCTTGATGTTGGGAATCATCGTTCTCTCAATAATGGTCATTGGGTGCGCGAGTCCCGCGCCGAATTTGGCGACGCCCGTGCGCGCGCCGCTTCAAGTGCCGACGGTTGCGCCAACGGCAGGATTGGTGACGGCGACGCCTGAACCGGCGAACGCGCCGCCAACGCCCACTGCCGCGCCACAAGGTGTCGCTACGGCGATTGCGCCCGCCGCGACGCAAGTGCCCGTTGCGCCCGTGACGGCCGATTCCAAATTGATTGGTTCGTACAGCGGAATTTTGCCCGCCGCCGATGCGATTGCGCGCGTGGTCACGCTTGACCTCGCGCTCGACGGCGCGGCAACCATGAGTACGCAATTCATCGGCAAAGGTCAACCCAATGTCGAAAGCGGCACTTGGGTCCAAGATGGCAGCAACGCCGTTGTCACGTTTACGCAAAACAATGGACAGCCCGAAGACAACCGCATCACGTGGAGGCTTCAAGGCGACAAGTTGGTTACGGTCGAGTATGACCGGTCGCAGTACGGAAGCGCGGGTCTGCCCTTGACGCGCATCGGCACGGGTGAACTGGTGTCGGAAAATTTTCAAGGCGTGTCATTCAGTTTTGATTCAGCCCTCGCGCAATCCGCGCAAGCTACTTTGCTTGCTCCGCGTCCGGTGGAACAAGCGCCCGCGTTGGGAGGCGGCGCGCCGCAGGGGATGCAGTTCGTTTTCGATAATCAAAACTTGCCAGATTTTTTTGACCCGACGAAACCGCAACTGTATGTGTATCCCGTCGAAGGTTTGAAAGCGCTTGACCCATCCGTCGCTGCGAGTATTGAATCCTTGCAAAAAATTCTTGCGGATGGAACTGTCGCACCGGACGAACAAATTCCGGTCTTTCCCATCATTCCCGCGTCCCAGGTGTTTCATTCGCAAGCGCGCGTAATTGATTTTGTGAATGGGACAGGCGTTAGTTTCATCACGTACTATGCGCAAGATGTTTCACCCATTCGCCCCGACCAGGTGTTTTGGACATTTCAAGGTATCACGCTCGATGGCAACTATTACGTTTCCGCATTTTGGAAAATCGAATCGCCCGCGCTGCCCGAAGCAAAAGACATTTCCGGCGCCGAGTACGACGCGTTTGTCAAAGAATACAAAACGTACCTGAGCAATCTCGTCAACACGCTGGACAGTTTGCCGCCAGCGGGCTTGGTCCCCAACTTGGCGTTGTTGGAAAATATGGCGCGTTCGATTAACGCGACGCCGTTGTTCCCGACGCCGACCCCCGCGCCCGAAGCAACCGCCGCGAGCGCGCAAGCGGAAGCCACGCCGTCACCCGCCGCGCAAAATGATGAAATCCATGCGGCAGAATTTCAAGGGGTGAGGTTTTGGTTCGCGAATGCGTTGGCGCAGTCCGCGCAAGGTGTGGCAATGCCCGCCGTCATGTTTGACAAAAATGTCCCCGCGTTTGGCGGCGGCGCGCCCGCGCACATCGCGTTCAGTTTCAATGGCGAAACAGTTTCGCCCGATGTAAACCCATTTCAGCCGCAAGTGCGCGTGTATCCGGTGGAGGGGCTCAAAGAATTGGACCCCATCATCGCGCAAGAAGTGTTGGCGTTGAAAACTTTGTTGTCGGTGCAAGCCACCGACGTTCCGGACCCGCTGCC
>JAKOPZ010000289.1 GCA_029778615.1 Chloroflexota bacterium
ATTTCGTTGGCGAGCGATTGTCCGGTGATTCTCACGAGTGTTCGCAAGAACTTGGACAATGCCGTATTCTTTGCCATCAAGAGTTTGGTGGACGGGACGTTCAAAGGCGGAACGTATAGTGGAACGCTGGAAAACGATGGCGTCTCGCTCGCACCGTATCACGACAATGCCGACAAAGTCTCTGCCGATTTGCAAAAAGAACTCGACCAAGCGAAACAGGACATCATTGACGGCAAGATTGACATTAAAGCGTTGTCGGAGAAATAACCGAATATCGTAGGGGCGTTCAATTGAACGCCCCTACTTGAACGCCCCTACATTACAAAACATGCCTCCAATCCTCGAACTACGCGGCATTACCAAACGTTTCCCCGGTGTGCTGGCGAACGACCACATTGACCTCACGCTGAATCAAGGTGAAATCCACGCGCTGCTCGGCGAAAATGGCGCGGGCAAGTCCACGTTAATGAACGTGTTGTACGGACTGTACCATCCTGACGAAGGCGAAATTCTCATTCGTGACAAACCCGCGCACATTACGGGACCGCGCGATGCCATTGCTCAGGGGATTGGCATGGTGCATCAACATTTCATGTTAATTCCCGTGTTCACTGTGACCGAAAATGTGATGCTCGGCGATGAAAGCATTACGAACGGTGTTGTGTTGGACCGGAAAAAAGTGGCGCAAGAAATCCGCGACCTGTCGGTCAGGTACGGTTTGGAGGTCAACCCCGACCTCTATATCAAGGATTTGTCGGTCGGCATTCAACAGCGCGTCGAAATCATCAAGCTGCTGTATCGCAAGGCAGACATTCTCATTCTCGATGAACCGACGGCAGTGCTCACACCGCAAGAAGCCGATGACCTGTTTCAAGTATTGCGAAATCTAAAGGCACAAGGCAACTCTATTATTTTCATCACGCACAAATTGCGCGAAGTGTTGGAACTCGCGGACCGCATTACCGTTTTGCGTTTGGGCAAAGTGGTCGGCAGCGCGGACCCCAAAAGTACCAACAGCGCCGAACTTGCGCGCATGATGGTGGGACGCAGTGTCATTCTTTCGGTAGACAAAGCCCCCGCGCAGCCGAAAGAAGTTGTGTTGAAAGTAGAGCATCTCACGGTGCGCGATCCGCGCGCAGGGGATGCGGTGAACGATATTTCGTTCGAGGTGCGCGCGGGAGAAGTGTTGGGCATCGCGGGCGTACAGGGCAACGGACAAACGGAACTCGCGCAGGCGTTAACCGGTTTGCGCGCGGTCGAGAGCGGACGCGTCACCATTCTCGGACATGACACCACACACGCCACGCCGCGCCAATTATTTGAACTGGATGTCGCGCACGTTCCCGAAGACCGCCAGCAAGATGGACTGGTGTTGAGTTTTCCCGTCGAAGACAATCTGGTGTTGAATGAATATTATCGCCCGCCGTTTGCTCAAGGCATCTCGCTAAATTTCAAGGAGATTGAACGAGCCGCCGCAGAACGCTTAAAAGAATATGACATCCGCACGCCGAGCATTTTTGTCAAGACCGCGAATCTTTCTGGCGGCAATCAACAAAAGGTCATCGTCGCGCGCGAATTTACGGGACCCATCAAGCTCTTGATTGCTTCTCAACCGACGCGCGGTTTGGATGTCGGCAGCATCGAATACATTCACAATCGCATTATTGAAAAACGAGATGCGGGCACAGCCGTGTTACTCATCTCGAATGAACTTGATGAAATCATGTCGCTCTCGGACCGCATCGCCGTCATGTACAAAGGCAGAATCATTGATACGGTGAACGCGGCGGAGGCGACCAAAGAAGCGCTCGGTCTCCTCATGGCGGGCGTACAGCAAGACGCAGCGCACGCGCCGGAAATATCGCCAGAGTTGAAAACAGAAATGCAGGATGAAATCGCGTAATTGACGAAGGACGAACGACGGATGACGAAGGCAGAATTCAATTCGTCCTTCGTCTTTGGTCTTTCGTCGAAAAGCCATGACTCAAGCAACTGCAACAAGTATCCCACCGGCAACTTTGGCGCCAGCCCCGCGCGCAAATGTGTGGCGCAGTATTTTGGATACATTGACCATCCCCGTTCTCGCGATTTTTACCGCGCTCGTCGCGAGCGGCTTGATTATCGCGTTCACCGCGCCCACCGTGTTGGAACTGCTGCCGACTTTTTTTCAACAACCGGGCGTCGTGTTGGGGACAATGTGGAATACGGTTATTACCGCATACCTTGCGCTCTTTCAAGGCGCGTTCGGTGACTGGGGCGCCATTCTCCAAGCCGTTCAAACATGGTCGAGCACCGGCGATGCTACCGAACTGTGGCGCGCACTGCGAGACCCGTTTGAAAGTTTGGTTGCGGCGACTCCATACATTTTCACCGGGCTCGCGGTCGCGGTCGGTTTCAAGGGCGGCTTGTTCAACATCGGCGTCGAAGGACAATTGTTCGCGGGCGCGATTGCCTCGGCATGGCTCGGGTTTGCGATTGACGGCTTGCCGTGGTTCATTCATTTGCCGCTCGCGTTGTTTGGCGGCATTGCGGCGGGCGCGGTGTGGGCAGGTATTGCGGGTCTCTTGAAAGCGACGCGCGGCGTGAATGAAGTCATCAACACCATCATGCTCAATTACATTATGTTTTTGTTGACCGATTGGTTGTTGAGCGACGGCGGACCCTTGCGCGGGAGCGCAGGCGCGCCGCGCACGCCCGAAATTTATCCGACCGCGTATTTGCCGCGCCTGCTGCCCGACCCCGTGCGTTTCCACTGGGGCTTTTTTCTTGCCATTGGCGCGGTGTTCTTTGTCTATTGGTTTTTGTGGAAGACGACGATTGGCTTTGAAGTGCGAACGGTGGGCGCAAGTCCGACGGCGGCAAAGTACGCGGGGATCGCCGTGGGCAGAGTGATTGTGTTGACGATGGCACTGTCAGGCAGTCTCGCGGGACTGGGGGGCGCGAACGAATTGCTGGGCTTGAATCATTACATGGTCGCCGCATTTTCGCCCGGCTATGGCTTTGATGCCATTGCGCTCGCACTGCTCGGTAAATCGAATCCGTTCGGTGTTCTCGCCTCGGCATTGTTGTTTGGCGCGTTACGCAACGGCGCGACGCGGATGCAGTCGGTGGCAAGTGTGCCGGTGGATATTATTTCGGTGATGCAGGCAATGATTATTGCGTTTATCGCCGCGCCCGAAATTGTGCGTTGGATTTATCGCCTGCGCGCGCCCGCGCAACAAGAACGCGAAGTGTTTGCGCGCGGATGGGGAGGGTAGGAATTTATGATTTATGATTTTGGATTGTCCGAGCGACAGAGTTTGCCGCACAAATCATAAATCATAAATCTGAAAATCATAAATCATGTTGGGAATGGTTGCCACTTCAGTAATGCGCCGTACGACGGATGTGGCGCAGCAGCGGCGTTGGATTTCCGGCGCGGTGATTGTTGCGTTGGGTCTGTTGTGCCTGTGGTTCTTTGCGCTGCAGGTGCCGGCGGATATGGTTTCCAAATATCGCTTTAGCGGCGGCGGCGACGCGATTCAGTTGCCTGTGGTTGAACTGCCTACTTCTACAACGAATCTCATTCTTGCGGTTCTGCTTGTGGCTGTCGGCATCTTGCACGCGGCGCGCGGCATCAAAAACAGCGGCGTCCTTTTTGGAGCGGTCGCATTTTTTCTGCTCGCCATCTTTTTAACCTGGAGCATTCGCGGGCAATCGTTGAACCTCACGGGGCTTTTGGAAAGCACACTGATTCGTTCCATTCCGTTTTTGTTGGGCGCGTTGAGCGGCATCATGTGCGAACGTTCGGGCATTATCAATATTGCAATTGAAGGAATGATGTTGACCGCCGCGTTCGTTTCCGTCATCGTCGCGTCGTACTTTGATAATTTGTGGCTCGGACTCGCGGCGGGCGTTGCGAGCGGCGCACTCATCTCGGGCGTGCACGCGGTCTTTTCGATTCGCTTCAAAGTGGACCAAATCATCAGTGGTACGGTGATTAACATCTTTGCGGTGGGGCTCACCAATTTTTTGAATTTGCGCTGGCTCACGCCGGTCCAAGAATTGAACGACAGTGGAACGTTCTCCAAAGTTCCGCTTCCGGGACTCGCGCAAATTCCCGTGCTCGGCACCGTCCTGTTTAATCAAAACATTCTCGTCTATGCCGCGATTGTTCTGATGTTCGTCGTGAACTTTTTGTTGTTCTCGACGCGGTGGGGCTTGCGCACGCGCGCAGTGGGCGAACACCCCAAAGCGGCGGACACGCTCGGCGTGAATGTGTTCCGCATTCGCTACACCAACGTCATCTTTGCGGGAATGCTCGCCGCGCTCGGCGGCTGTTTTCTCACGCTCGCGTCGGTGGGGCGATTTGATAAATTGATGACGAACGGACGCGGCTTTATTGCGCTCGCCGCGATGATTTTTGGAAATTGGAATCCATTCGGCGCGTTCGGCGCGTCGCTCTTGTTCGGCTTTATGGATTCCCTCCAACTCAAATTGCAGATTCTCACGAGCGTCATCCCATCCGAATTTTTATTGATGGCGCCGTATCTCGCGACGATGATTGTGCTCGCGGGCGTGGTCGGCAGAGTACGTCCCCCGGCGGCGGAAGGCGTGCCGTACGAAAAGCAATGAGGATAAAAAAATCGTTCCGCTGTCGGAACGATTTTTTGTTTTCAGCGGATGGAGTGACCATGTACATTTTGCGCTTGTCATTTTCACGCATTGCGCGTACTATGGACGGTACGGCAGGGCGAGACTGCCAACGCTGCATTTCCAACGGAGGAAGATGATGCAAGGTCTGATGATGGATTATCCGCTCACGCTCACGCCGATTCTGGAGCGCGCGCCAAAACTTTTTGGCAATAAAGAAATCGTCACCAAAGCGGGGACAACGCTCGAACGCGAAACATTTGCGGAATGGGCGCCACGCGTCGCGCGTCTCGCGAACGTGTTAGAAAAATTGGGCGTGCGGCGCGGGGACCGCGTCGCCACGTTTGCGTGGAACAACGCGCGTCATTTGGAATTGTATTTTGCCGTGCCGTGCATGGGCGCGGTTTTGCATCCGCTCAACTTGCGTCTCCCCGCCGACCAACTCGCGTACATTATCAATCACGCGCAAGATTCCGTACTCTTTGTGGACCCGACGCTTTTGCCTGCCATCGAAAAACTCGCGTCCCAGTTAAAAGGCGTGAAACATTTTGTGGTGATGGGGGACACCGTTCCCGAAACGACGCTGGCGCCCGTACACGCGTACGAAGAGTTACTGCGCGGTGCAAGTGATGCGTACCCCTTTCCGCAACTCGACGAAAACGACGCGGCAGGGATGTGTTACACGAGCGGCACCACCGGCAATCCGAAAGGCGTTGTCTATTCGCATCGTTCCATCGTTTTGCATTCGATGGGCTTGGCGATGACGAGTTCGTTCGGCATTCGCGAAAGTGATACGGTGATGCCGGTTGTCCCCATGTTTCACGTGATGGCGTGGGGTTTGCCCTTCGTTTGCGTTATGGTCGGCGCAAATCTGGTTTTTCCCGGTCCGCACATGCAGCCGCGCGACCTTGCCGAATTGATTCAAGCGGAACGCGTTACCCTCACGGCGGGCGTGCCGACCTTGTGGCTCGGGTTGATGAATTTACTCGAACACGAGCGCTATGATTTATCGAGTTTGCATACGATGATTGTGGGCGGTTCTGCCGCGCCGCAGTTCCTCATCGAGAAAATGCAAAAACAGTACGGCTTGCAAATCATTCACGCGTGGGGCATGACGGAAATGTCGCCGCTCGGCACCGTGAGTCGTTTGAAAAAAGCGCAGCTGCAGCTGCCCGAAACGGAACAGTTTGCGCTGCGCGCGAAACAAGGTTTACCCGTGCCCGGCGTCGAAATTCGCGCGATGGACGATATGGGCAACGAGGTGCCGTGGGATGGCAAAACGTTCGGCGAGCTTCAGGTGCGCGGTCCGTGGATTGCGCGCGAATATTATCGAGATGAACGCAGCGCGGATTCATTCCGCGACGGCTGGTTTCGCACCGGCGATGTGGTGACGATTGACGCGGAAGGGTTTGTCCAAATCGTGGACCGCACCAAAGATTTGGTCAAAAGCGGCGGCGAATGGATTTCCAGTGTAGATTTGGAAAACGCAATCATGTCACACCCGCAAGTGCTTGAAGCCGCCGTTATCGCCGTCGCGCATCCGAAATGGCAGGAACGTCCGCTCGCGTGTGTCGTGCCCAAACCCGATTTCAAAGACACGCTCACCAAAAAAGATATTCTCGAACATTTGCGCGCGCGTTTCGCGTCATGGGAATTGCCCGACGACGTGATATTTATTGACGCGGTGCCGAAAACGAGCGTCGGCAAATTCGACAAAAAAGTTTTGCGCGCACAGTACCGCGATTACATTCTCCCCGAACGCTAAAGTTGAATTCTGAGGCATCATGTATACCGCAGACGATTTAATTCACGCGATCCAGCAAAACGATTTGGCAGCGGTCGAAAAAATTCTGGATGCGGAGCCCGCGCTCGTGGACGCGCGCACCGCCGACGGCGTTTCGATGGTCACCCTCGCGCAGTATCACGGCGCGAACGAAATTGTGCAAACGCTCCTCGCGCGCAACGCGCAAATTGATTTGTACGACGCGTGCGCCATCGGCGCAGCCGAACGCGCGATGGGCTGGCTTGCGATGCAGCCCAATTTGGCAAACACGTTTTCACCCGACGGCTATACACCGCTCGGACTCGCGTCGTTCTTTGGGCATCTCGACATTGTGAACGCGCTGTGGATGTATCACGCCGACCCGAACACGGCGTCGAACAATGCGCTGCGCGTTACGCCGCTGCATTCCGCCGTGGCAGGCAATCATTATGAAATCGCCGCAAAATTGATTGAAGCGGGCGCAGAGGTGAATGTGGCGCAAGCGGACGGCTTTACGCCGCTCATGGGCGCGGCGCAAAACAATAATTTGCAAATGGCGCAGCTGCTGCTCGACCACGACGCGGATGTGAATGCGCGCGTGGACAAACATGCGGCACAGTTCGCGGACATGACCGCGCTCGATTTCGCGCAAGCCGCGCAGGCGCCCGAAATGGTTGCCTTGTTGCAAGCGCACGGCGCAAAATAATTCACTGATGTTACGCACTATGCCGCAAAATTCGTTTGCAAACGCAAGACAAATTTCAAATTTGTCTTGCCTGTGCATAACGTGAGCAATTCAATCAAATTTTTTTTCAAACACGTATGCGGATTCTGTTCATTCGGCATGGCGAAAGTCAAGCCAATATTACGCGCGAATTTTCCAATCACGACAACACCAAGCATCCGCTCACCGAAAAGGGAGTGGAGCAGGCGCGCGCGCTGGCGGAAAAATTACGCGACGTAAACTTGACCGCGATTTACTCCAGCCCGCTGCTGCGGGCGCGGCAAACCGCTGACATTCTCAACGCAGGACGCGGTTTGGAAATTCAAATCACGCCCGCACTGCGCGAGCACGACGCCGGCGCTTTGGAAGGACGCGCCGACCCCGACGCATGGCGTGAATATCAGACCATGTTCGAGGCATGGGTTCTCAAACGCGAGTTCGACGCGCGTGTGCCCAACGGAGAAAACTTTAACGAACTCTATGCGCGGTTCGCGCCGTTCCTGCAAACGCTCACGCAGACATATGGCGCTACCGACGCCAACATAGCCCTTGTTGGACATGGCGGAATTTTTCACGCGCTGCTGCCCGCGTTCTTGTCCAATTTGGCATACGAATTTTGTTATCAACATCTTTTGGGAAATGCGGCGTTGGTGATTGCCGGACAGCGTGATGGCGCGCTGTACTGTCTGGAATGGGACGGCGTGTCGCCGGAGCAACACGCTGCAACGCGGGACGCGTGAGTCTACCCTTGTCCCGGTCCTGCCCCGTCACGCGCGTTGAATTGAATCTTCAGCGTAAAGAAACAGCGCAATGAAATTTGACCCGACCAAACTGACGCGTCTCAAGCGCCCAAACTTTTCCAGCGGCAAATTGCTCACTGCCGACGATTTGCGCGCGGAACAAGAATATCAGCGCGAAAAAATGTGGCAGCACAATCGTCTCTTGCACGGCTATGGCATCGTCGTCGGTCTCGAAGTGGGACTGCAAGAAAACGGCGACGGCAGCACCCAAGTGATTGTTTCGCCCGGTTACGCGCTGGATGGGTGGGGACGCGAAATCGTTGTTGACGAACCGATTGCTTTATATCTGCCGGGCGACCGCCACGACCTCACCGTCTTTGTGAAATACATCGAACAAACGGATGACGATGCGGTGAAACAAATCGCACCCCCGCAAAACAGCGCCTCTGTCGCCGAAACCGCGCAAGTGACGTTTGAACCGTCATCCGCCGAACGCGCGCTCGCGCCCACACAGCGCGCCGACTATGCCATTGCTCTCGCGCGCTTGCGGCGTCCTCATCAAAACTGGCAGCGCGACCGCAACTTTCGTCCCGCTCGCGCGCGCTGAGACGCATGAGCGCCAACCCGCTTTTTCCTCCCGAATTGCATACGCTTGCCCAAGAATTTTTGTGGAACGCCGACCATGCCTTTCACGATTCGTCGCCGTTCTATGAAAAGCTCGCGCGCCGCGTGGCGCACGACACGCACATTCTCGCCCTCGCCGCGCACGCGCAAAAACATCAACCCGCTGTCAATCTCTTGTTTGCCGCCGCGCATTATTTGCTGCTGCGGGGCAGTGACGACGCGCTGAAACTTTTTTACGCCGACCTCGTACCCCAGCCCAACACACAGGACGACCCGTATCCGATTTTTCGCGCGTTCTGTTTGGAACACGCGGAGGAAATTATTAAACTGGTCAGCACCCGCAGAGTGCAAACGAACGAGGTCGCGCGCTGTGCATTATTTTTTCCCGCCTTTGCCTTGATTCAACAACGCATCGGCGCGCAGCCCTTGGCGCTGATTGAAGTGGGCAGCAGCGCGGGCTTGAATCTGAATTGGGACAAGTACGCGTATGTGTATGGCGCAAGAAAAGTGTATGGCGATGTGCGCTCACCGGTGCGTTTGCAGTGTGAACTGCGCGGCGCAAAACGACCCGTGCTGCCGCGTGAATTGCCCCGCGTCTCGTCGCGTCTCGGCATTGATTTGAATCCGAACGACGTGTTTAACGACGACGCGATGTTGTGGCTGCGCGCGCTCGTGTGGACGGAACAATCGGAACGCGCCGAACGTTTGCAAAACGCGATTGCGTTGGCGCGCGCGTTCCCGCCGCGTTTGGCGCAGGGCGACGCGTTAGAGCTCGCCCCGCGCGCGATTCAAGAAACGCCGCGCGAAATTCCCGTTGTCCTGTTTCACAGTTTTGTTTTGAACCAAGTGCCCGAAGCGATTCGCGCGCGTTATTATGCGCGGCTCGCGGCAAGCAGTGCGGAACGTCTCGTGTTTGATATAGCGATTGAGCCGAGCGCGTGGCCCGCGCCGATGCTATTGCGAACGTTTCGAGATGGCGCCGAGACACAAGAAACTTTGGCGACATGCGACCATCACGGACGCTGGTTGGAATGGGCGCTGTCGAATTGAAAGTTGTTTGCAAGAAAAAATTTTCTGCGAGGATAAAATCCAATGACAGTTCCGTACGAGTTGGCATGGTGGGGCTGGGGGATTGCGGCGCTCGGCGCGTTGTGGATTGGCATTTCCAAAACGGGGCTCGCCGGTCTGGGCGTTTTGGCGGTGGCAATGTTCACGTTCATTTTTCCTGCGAAACAATCTACGGGCATTGTCCTGCCGATTTTAATTGTCGGCGATATTGTGGCGGTGATTACGTACCGCCGCAACGCGGTGTGGTCGCATTTGATTCGGCTCGCGCCGTGGACGGTAGTCGGCGTCGTTCTCGGTTATTTCGCGCTGGGCATTCTCGACGCGCAAGCGGTGGGGCGTTTGATTGGCGCGATTCTCCTCGTCATCACCGCGCTGCAATTTTGGCGCATGCGTTCCGCGCGCGGCGTGGAACAGGCAGGCGAAGTGGTGGCGCACAATCTCTGGCTTACTGCGCTCGTCGGCGTGTTGGCAGGATTCTTTACAATGGTGTCCAACGCGTCCGGTCCCATCATGATTATTTATCTGCTCGCGATGGGTCTGCCGAAAATTGAATTTATGGGCACGAGCGCGTGGTTTTATTTTTTGCTGAACGTTAGCAAAATTCCGTTCAGTTTTAATTTGGGGTTGATAACGCCGGAATCGCTGACCTTTGATTTGCTCATGGCGCCGTTCGCCATTGTCGGCGGCTTGCTCGGCTATCAAATTTTGAAACGCATCAATCAACGCGTCTTTGAAGATGTCGCGCTCCTTTTCACCGCACTGGCGGCAGTGCGGTTGGTGATAGGATAAAAAAGTTGCGCGATACTTTGAATCGGTTACAATAATCCGCTGTTATGGGCAGTGAAACTCCTCTTTTTGTTTTTGGCGATGTGCATGGACATCTCGACAATTTAATTCGCCACATGCGTTATGCGGGTCTGGGAACGTCGAACGCGCAGTGGAAGGGCGGCGACGCGCAATTGTGGTTTATGGGCGATTTCACCGACCGGGGACCGGATGGCGTCGGCGTCATTGATTATGTGATGCGTTTGCAAAAGGACGCGGCAGCAAAAGGTGGACGCGTTGGCGCGCTGTTTGGCAATCACGATGTGGGCATTCTTACGGCGCGCCTTTTTCCGACGGCGCGGACGGGCGGTCCGGAAGGAACGTTTTACAGTGACTGGTTCGCCTATGGCGGCGTCTCGAGTGATTTGGAAAAATTGCAATCGCACCACATCGAGTGGCTGCAAAATTTGCCCGCGCTTGCCCTCGTCAACAACCGGCTGCTGATGCACGCCGACGCCATGTTTTACCTCAACTATGGTGACACGCTTGACCAGGTGAACGCGACGATGCGCGAATTGCTGCACAGCCGCGAGACCAAACATTGGGATGTGTTGCTGGCGCAGGCGGGCGAACGGCTCCGCTTTGATGAACGCAAGGCGGGCGGCGTTATGCGCGCCTCGCAAGTGCTCGCGTATTTTGGCGGCAGACAAATCATTCACGGACACACGCCGATTCACAAATTGAATGGTGAGCCGCTCCAGCGTATTACACGGGCGTACACGTATTGCGAAGGACGCGCGGTGGACGTGGACGGCGGCATTTACGAAGGCGGCGCGGGCTTTGTGTACGAAGCGCCGGAACTCGCGCCCGAGCCCGTAATGGACAATTCCGCCAAAATAGTCCAACAAAATCCGCGCGGGTAAAATTTTTTTCAACCGCGCCCACTCACGAAATGAAAAACGGTTTTCTGGTGCAAGAAAACCGTTTCTTTGTTGTACCTGAATCACGCGCATAATTTCCGCGTGCATCCGCGTGGGTTTGGGTTTCAATTCGAGCAATGGTATCATCGTCGCGCTTGATTTCATTCGCGCAATGAAATAGTTCACACCGCCGACAATCCAAACTCCCATGTCTACGCAAGGCGTTCTCGCCCACTATCCACAATTTCTTCCGCTCACGGATAAAACTCCGCACCTCTCGCTCGGCGAAGGAGAAACGCCGCTGGTGCGTTCCGGCGCGCTCGCGCAAGAAACCGGATGCGAAATTTATTTCAAACTGGAGGGCTGCAATCCGACGGGTTCCTTCAAAGACCGCGGCATGGTCGTCGCAATGGCTAAAGCCAAAGAATGCGGCGCGCGCGTGGTCGTGTGCGCGTCCACCGGCAACACCTCTGCGAGCGCGGCAGCATACGCGACGCGCGCGGGGTTGACGTGCGCGGTGTTGATTCCGTCAGGACAGATTGCGCGCGGCAAACTCGCGCAGGCGTTCGTGTATGGCGCAAAAATTTTGGCGATTGATGGAAATTTTGACCGCGCGTTGGAACTGACGCGCGAACTCGCGGAACAATACAATTTCGCCATTGTCAATTCCATTAACCCGCATCGGCTGGAAGGACAAAAAACTGCCGCGTTTGAAATTGTGGACGACCTCGGACGCGCACCGGACATTCTCGCGCTCCCCGTCGGTAACGCCGGCAACATCACCGCGTATTGGAAAGGATTTGGCGAATACGCGAATCTCAAGCAGAGCGCGCGTCCAAAAATGTGGGGCTTTCAGGCGGAAGGCGCGGCGCCGCTGGTTCTGGGAAAACCCGTTGCGGACCCGCACACGCTTGCGACGGCGATTAAAATTGGGAATCCCGCGAGTTGGCAAGGCGCAATTCGCGCGCGGGATGAATCGGGCGGCGAAATCAGCGCGGTGAGCGATGACGAAATTCGCGCGGCGCATTCGTTTTTGGCGGCGCGCGAAGGAATTTTTGTGGAACCCGCGTCGGCAGCGAGCGTGGCGGGAATTTTGAAAAAGGCGCGCGCGGGAAAATTGGAACGCGGGCAAACGATTGTGTGCGTGTTGACGGGGAACGGATTAAAAGACGTGGACTTTGCGCTGCAAGCGGAATTCAAAATCGAAACATTGCCCGCACGCGCGCAAGACCTACGCAACGCGTTGAATTTCACCTAATACTACTTTGTCAGTTCAATTCTTGGCGCTGAGAAATCGCCGCAACGCATAGCCAAGTCTGCCTACGCAGACTTGAAACGGCTCAAAATTCTGCAAAATCTCAATCGGCGGAGGCCGATTTCGCTCTGGGTTGCCGCGATTTGAATCGCCCGACCGTAAAATGACAAAGTAGTACGAGCGCGGATTCCGAATTGATTAGTTCGAGTCAAGACCCGACACCGTACAACACAATTTCATCCTTCAATGCCTCGCGTGCCAACGCGTTTTGAAAATCCAAACTCTCAATCGCAAGTCTCCGGTCTTTATTCTCTCACATGTCACGCCTAACCATCCACGTTCCCGCTACGTCTGCCAATCTCGGTCCCGGCTTTGATTGTTTTGGACTCGCGCTCGATTGGTGGAATACAATCAGCGTGCAGCCCGCGCGCACATTTCAAGTGAAACTTCGCGGCGATTCGGCAGGACTGCCTGCGGATGAAACCAACATGGTCATCGAGCACATCCGCATTTTGTTTCAACACATCGGCGCACCCATGCCCACCTTGCGCGTCACCATGACGAATCGCATTCCGATTGGCAAAGGGTTTGGTTCCAGCGCGGCGGCATTGGTCGGCGGACTGTTGGCGGGGAACGCGCTTGCGGGCACGCCATTGACCGCGCAAGAAATTTTGGAATTGGCGAACGAACTCGAAGGACATCCCGATAATGTAAGTGCGGCGCTTTTTGGCGGATTCACCATTTCGGCGTTCGATGGCGAGCGCGTCGTGTGCGCGAGCGTCGAGCCGTCCGAACATTGGCGCGCCGTCGTTTATATTCCCGACCACGCCCTCTCGACGAAAACCGCGCGCGCAGTCCTGCCGTCAAACGTTTCGCGCCGTGACGCGATTTTCAATATCGGCCGCGCCGCGCTGGTCGCCTATGCGTTCACGACCCGGCGCGCCGACTTTATGAAAATTGGCACGCAAGACCGTTTGCATCAACCGTATCGCGTCCCTTTGGTACAAGGCATGTCAGAAATGTTGGACGCGGCGTGCCGCGCGGGCGCGCACGGTGCCGCATTGAGCGGCGCAGGTCCAAGTCTCATCGCGTTTGCGACATCAACCACGAACGCGCAAGCCCTTTGCAATGCGTTTGCCGAAACCGCGCGTAAAATGAAATTAAAAGGCGGAACGAAAATTTTGAAATTGAGTGCGCGCGGCGCGTATGTGACGCAAGCTTGATTGGAACGTCAAGCGCAGTGGCTACGTCCTCTCTATGAGGGAAAAATGAAACACGCGATTTTTTTGATGTTTGCTTTGTTGAGTTTGAGCGCGGCATGCGGCGGCGCGCAGCAGAGCGGCACCTTTCCGACCCTTGTTTCGCCGACGGTGACACCCATCATCGTCGCACCGGACTTGCCGACGCAAGTGCCATCACCGCCCCCATCCCCGTCCAACGCGGGCAATCCGCTGCTGCCGCCGACACCGACAGGAGGAGCTGTGATTCGCGACCCGGCGCTGTTGAAATTGATTGACCAAGCAAAAGCGGACCTCACCACACGCGCGAATGTTTCACTCGACGCCATCACACTGTCAAGTGTAGAATCCGTCGAATGGCGCGACGCATCGCTCGGCTGTCCAATGCCGGGAGTGATGTACGCGCAAGTGATTACGCCGGGGTATTTGATTGTGTTGGAAGCGGGAGGCAAAGAATACAAGTACCACGCGAGTATGAAGCGCGTGCTCTGGTGCGATAAATAACGGAGGGGCAGGTTTCATACCTGCCCCTCCGTTTTTAATTCGGGACTTTGTTTGTGCCAATCGGTCGCGCGTTGATATTGATGCGCGACTTGCAAGACACGTGCTTCGTGCCACGCGCGCCCGATAATTTGCAAACCAATCGGTAAGCCATTCTGCGTGAATCCGCACGGAACCGAAATCGCGGGCACGCCGGTCACGTCGAACGGCGCGGTGAACGCGGTAAGGTCGTGTGCGAGTCCCACCGCGTCGCCGCCAATGCGCGGCGCGACAATGCGCGTGGTCGGCGTAATGAAAAAATCAACATCGTCGAAAAATGAATCGAGTTCGCGCGTCAATTCTGCCTGCCGTCGGCGTGCGCGCGCATAGTCATCCGCGCGAATCGTCTGAAAACTTTTCAGCCGCGTGTACACATCCGCGCCATAGTCCGCTTGCCGCGTTTCCAACCCTTCGCGATGAATTGTCGCTGCCTCCACGCGCAGGGTGACGCGATTGGTGTCGAACATTTCCTTTGCATTCGGCAAATCTTTTTCCACGCGCGCCGCGCCCAATCCTTCCAACACGCGTTCGGCAGCGCGCACCGCGCGCAAAATTTCCTCATCTACCTCTTGTTCAAAATAGCCGCGCGGCGCGGCGAAACGCAGTCCGCGTAGTGAATCATTTAGCGACGCGGAAAAATCTGTGACGGGCGCATTCACCGAAACGGGGTCTTGTTCGTCATAGCCCGCGATGCTTTGCAAGAGCAGCGCGCAGTCCTCTGCCGTTTGCGCGAGCGGACCCGCGTGGTCGTTGCTCCAGCTGAGTGGAAAGACGCCGCGCAAACTCACGCGCCCGTACGTGGGTTTCAAGCCGGTGATGCCGCACAACGCGGCGGGAATGCGAATCGAGCCGCCGGTGTCCGAGCCGAGCGCGCCGAGACACAAACGCGCGGCAACCGCCGCCGCCCCCCCCCCCGAAGATCCGCCGGGCACGTGTGCCAAATTCCACGGATTGTGCGCCGCGCCGAAATGCGGATTCTCATTCGTCACGCCGAACGCGATTTCGTGCATGTTGTTTTTGCCGAGCAGCACCGCGCCATTAACGAATAAATTCGTTACTACGAATGCGTTTTCTGTTGCAACGTGGTTGCGCAAAATTTTAGAGCCAGCCGTCGTGGGCAAGCCGCGCACGTCAAACAAATCTTTGAGCGCGAGCGGAATGCCGTGCAGCGCGCCGTGAACAATTCCGCGCGCGCGGTCCGCGTCGGCGTGCTGCGCCTGTTCACGTGCAAGGTCGGCGGTGACGGTGATGAACGCATTGAGCTGCGAATCGTACTGCGCGATGCGTTCCAGAAAAAAATTGGTGAGTTCGAGCGATGAAATTTCGCGCGCTTGGAGCGCGTCGCGCGCGGCGGCGAGAGTGAGCAAAGAGAGATTCATGGAGCCGATTTTAGCATATTGAACCCCCCTTGTCGCGCGCACAATTTTTTTCTATAATTCGCCCCATTGAATTGCGCTAATGTTTCCCTCGCGCAAATTGGTTTGTCGAACTGAGCACCCCACAGTATTTTTGCACCAACATCAAAAACGGAGATGCACATGGCGGTTGGCAATCAGACATGGACTCGGCTCGTCGCACGTTTTGGTTCCCCCGAAGACCGCGTGACCACCGTCGGTTTGTCCCAGCGCGAATACAGCGACCGCGCGGCGATGATTTGGCTCTACAGTTCCGTCTTTTGGCTCACGGTGGTGGACTTGTTCGGGCTGATTCTCGCGCTCGAATTTATTTCCCCCAATCTGTTTGCGGGAATCCCATGGCTGTTGTTTTCGCGCGTGCGTCCCCTGCATGTGAACGGCGTCATTTTCGCGTGGCTCTCGATGATGTATTGGGGCTTTGCGTTTTACGCGCTGCCGCGTCTTGCAGGGACGCGAGGCATGTGGAGCGAACGGCTTGCGTACTGGACCGCGTGGGCGTGGAATATCTTTTTTGTGCTCGGCATCGTCACCATCGCGAACGGTCTCACGCAAGGACGCGAGTACGCGGAATTTATTTGGCCCCTCGATTTGCTCTTGGTGTTGTGTTGGACGAGTAACGTCGTCAATGTGATTATGACGGTGTTGAATCGGCGCGTGAAACCGTTATACGTCGTGACGTGGTGGATTATCGCGTCGCCGCTGTGGCTCGGCATCACGTACATCATCGGCAATGTGATGTGGAACCCCGGCGCGTATCTTGGAATTTATGGCGTGCTCGAAGGTTCGACCGGCAATCTCGCGTCGGGCATGGCGGACGGCATGTTGAACTGGTGGTACGCGCACAATCTTTTCGGCTTGTGGTTGACGCCGATGCTGCTTGCGGGCTTGTACTATCTCGTGCCGCGCATTACGCAAACGCCGTTGTATTCGCACACGTTGAGTTTGGTTTCGTTTTGGGGCATGGCGTTTTTGTACACGGGTGTCGGACATCATCATCTTTTGCAAACGCCGAGTCCCGGCTGGCTCAAAACGATTGCGATTCTTTCAAGCATCGCGTTGCTGATTCCCGTCTTTGCGTTTATGGTCAATATTTTGATGACGATGCGCGGGAACTGGGACAAATTTTTTACCAACATTCCACTGCGTTTCGGCTTGACGGGATTTGTCTTTTACATTCTCGTCAACGTGCAGGGTTCCTTTGAAGCGACGCAAGCGTTCAATCAAATGACGCACTTTACCAATTTCGTCGTCGCGCACGCGCATCTTGCGCTGCTCGGCGCGTTCACCTTTTTGGGCATGGGCATCATTGATTACATTGTGCCGCAAGTTTTGAAAAAACCCCTGTATTCGCGCAAAGCAGAAGAGTGGCAGTACTGGCTCATCCTCATCGGCTTTTCGGGATTCTTTTGGGCGTTGACGATTGCGGGCATCATTCAAGGTCAATCGTGGCAGCGCGGCATTCCCGAAGAAAATGTTTTGCCGTCACTCCAAATCTGGTTCATCCTGCGCGCGATTTCGGGCTCGTTGATTGTGCTGTCCGGTTTCGTGCAAATGTTTAATCTCATCATGACCCTGCGCACCAACACGCGCCGCGAACTCGCCGCAACGACGGCGGAATGGGCGGCTCCGCAAAAAGGAGCCGCGGCATGAAAGATACTCAACGTCCGCCGCACATTGATTACATTCCCGCTGAACCGCGCCACCCCGATTCATGGGGACCGCACCCGCGCAAAAAAATGTTGATGACGCCGCTCGTCGTCGCGCTCGGCGGACTCTTGGCGTACTTTACCGTCGTCGCGATGGTGGTCGTCTTGCCGACGACGACGTTTGACCCCCCCCCCTCGCCCAACAATTTGGCATTGACCGAAATTCAAGAATACGGACGCCGCTTGTACTTGTCGAACGGCTGCATTTATTGTCACAGCGGTTTTGTCCGTCCGCAAGATGTCGCGGCGGGACAATATTATTTGTATCCGCGCATCGCCGAGCCGGGCGATTACGTCGCGTCCGACCAATCGCCCAATATGTTTGGTTCCGAACGGACAGGTCCCGACCTTTCCGAAAGCGGCGGCTTTCATCCCGACGATTGGCACATCGCGCATTACAAAAATCCGCGCAGTGTGACGCCCATTTCGCTGATGCCTTCGTTTGAATTTTTGTCCACCGACCAGGCGGCGTCGCTCATTGCGTTCACCCAATCGCGTCAGGGAAAACTGGGCGCGATTCGCACGCAGCATCAACTCAACATGAAGCAGTTGATTCTTGCCGAACAGAATCTGAGCCAAACGCTTCAAGCCGATTACAAAATCGGTTATCCCGGTTCGGACAATCTCGCGAATCTGATGATGATGGAGCGCGGCTATTGGTTTGAATCGAACCCGCTGCCCGTGACGCAAGAAAATCTTTTGCGCGGGCGCGAAATTTTTCAACAGCGCTGCATCGGTTGTCACGGCACGCGCGGCGACGGCGAAGGCGTTGCGCTGAACTTTTTGAATCCGCCGCCCGCCGCGTTCAGCGAGCCCGACGATGCCGCGCACGGTTCCGACACATCGCCCGGCACGTACTATTGGCGCATTTTGCGCGGCGTGCCCGGCACCGCGATGGAAAATTTTGGCACGCGCCTTTCGGTGGAAGATATTTGGCGCGTGGTGCTGTTTTTGAAAACCATTCCGAACGGCGGCTTGACCAAAACGCCAACGCCCGACATGTACGTCGCATGGGTGGGCTATCCGCAGCTCTTTACGTGGGCGAATTGTTTTTATCCCGAATCGCTCGCGACCACGAACCCCGAAGTGACCTATTCCGACAATTCGCCGCCCGGTGTGGGCGACGTTGCCGCGATGGTGGAACAAGGCAGCGTGAATCCCGAATACGCAGTGATTTTGTACATGGTCGAAAATGGAAAAATCCCGTGCGGCGCGGATGACCCGAACACGAGCGCGTTGGACATTGTGAACGCGGCGGCGCAGCGTCCCACCGAAGGATACGCGCGCATGGGCGTATCGCAGCTGCAATTTATTCCCGCCGAATTAATTCCCGCCGACCAGTACGGGCAGGGCTGGCTCGAAAAGGTCTGGACCAAACCGATGCCCACGCAAGACCCGCCGCCGAATTGATATGGAAAATTTTGAATCCCGTCTCGACCATTACGCCGAGCTCGTCGTGCGCGTGGGGATGAACGTCCAACGCGGACAGCGCGTGTTTCTGCGCGCAACGCGCGCGGAAGCGGAATTTGTTTTTCGTGTGGCGCGCGCCGCGTATCGCGCGGGCGCGGCGTACGTACACGCGTTGTGGGAAGAAGATGAATTGGATTTACTGCGCGCGCAGCTCGCCCCGCGCGACACGCTGGACTGGATGCCCGATTGGTACGCCCAGGCGTTTAACGGCGCGGCAGAACGCGGCGACGCGTTCTTGCTGCTTCATTCGCCTGACCCCGAATTGTTCGCCGCGGTGGATGGCGAACGCGCGGCGGCGGTACGCAACGCGCGTTTGAACGCAGTGCGTCCGATGTTGGAAGCGCAAGCGCGCAATGATTTTCAATGGACGGTGTGCCGCGTGCCCAATGACAAATGGGCGACGCGCGTTTTTCCCGGTGACGCGGACGCGCGCGAAAAATTATGGGACGCGATTTTTTATACGGCGCGCGTGGATGTACCCGACCCGCTTGCCGAATGGAAAACGCACATTGCCCACTTGACCAAACGCCGCGAAGCGTTGACCGCGAAACAATATCGCGCCCTGCATTATCGCGCGCCCAACACCGACCTCACACTGGGCTTGCCGCGCGGACACATTTGGTTCGGCGGCGATTCGCGCAGCAGTACCAACATCGCGTTCGCGCCCAACATTCCCACCGAAGAAGTTTTCACTCTGCCGCATCGCGCGCAAGCGGACGGACATGTTGCGATGACGCGCCCGTTCAGCGTGAACGGCGTGCTGATTGACCACTATACGCTCGCGTTTGAAAACGGACGCGTGACGCGCGTGGAGGCGTCGAACGCGCAAGACGCGTTGGAAAAATTGATTGCGACGGATGAAGGCGCGGCGCGTTTGGGCGAAGTCGCGCTCGTGCCCGCGTCGAATCCGATTGCGCGCATGAATCTCGTTTTCTATGACGGTTTGTTTGACGAAAACGCGGTGAGTCACATTGCGCTCGGACGCGCGTACCGCTTTACACTGCAAGGCGGTACGCACATGAGCAACGCGGAATTTTTGGCGGCGGGCGGCAACTTGAGCATCATTCACGAAGACACGATGCTCGGTTCGAGCGAAATGGATATTGACGGCGTTCGCGAGGACGGAACGCACGAGCCCGTCATGCGCGCGGGAGAATGGGCGTTTGACGTGTGACGTAGGAGCGAAGCATTGACGGACGTGTTCGCAAATCGAGTTTCATCCATGAATGTTAATGCTTCGCCCTCTACACCAATGACCATGAAACATCTGAAATTATTTTCATTCGCATTGTGCAGCGCGTTGCTTTTGAGCGTGTTCGCCATTACACCTGCGTTCGCGCACGATGGACCCGAAGGCGCCGAATGGGTGATGGCGGATTGGATGTTTATTACGTTCGCGCTGTTTGCGGGCGGCGCGCTCGTCGCGTTCGTCGTCGCGCTCAAAATGGGCTTGCTGTCGAATCTCGAAGACGCGAAATATCAAATCTTGACGATTGACGAACCGGATTATTACAGTGCTGAGGGATGAGCAATGCGTAGAGTTTTCATTGTGCATTGTGCATTATCCATTGTGTATTGAAGCGAGGCGCTATGGTTCCATCAGGCAACACTCCCGAAGCGGTGCAGGCGTACTATCAATATCTGCTCGCGCACTATATCAGTCCCGTTTCGCAAAACATCGCGACAAATTACGCTATCATCGGCGTAACGCTCGGTTGGGTTGCGATTATTACGGGACTGTTTTTTATTTATTTCCGTCGCGTGCGCAACGAGAAACCGAGCGAGTTGTATCCCGTCGAAACCTACAACGGTTACATCAGTGAAAGCAACGGCGGCGTGGGTGTCTTTTTGTACATCTTTTTCGCGTTGGTCGTGCTGTGGCTGTTGTATGTGACCGTTTCCAATTTAACGCAAGGGCAACTGTACTGACCGCGCACCATTTCAAAAGGGCTTGGCATGATTGCGTATATTCAATTCACACAGCACGTGTCCGCGCGGCTCGCGCCCGCGTCGTGGGACGAAGCATATTTTTCTCTGCTGTCGCTCAAGCACGCGCTCGCCGGAGTGCCCGGTTGGAAGCGGCTGGATATTATGGCAAACAATCAGGATGACGGCACAATTGAACTGCGCGTCGTCAGCAATTGGGGCACGCTCGAGCAAATGGAGGCGTGGCTCGACAGCGATTTGACGGTGGAAGGTGTGCTGAAAGGTTTGACGCCGCCGCCACTCGAACTGGATGTTTCGTTTTACGAAAAAATTTCATAGCAACGCGGGTAGGCACGGAACCCGGCCCCGTTCCTACCCGCGTTTGTCATTCATTCTCGGAGGAATCTCATGTCCGCACAATTACCGAATCTCGCGCCGAAACCGGATACTGACGATGTGCATACAACGTACGAACGCGCCGACAATCGGTGGGAATCGGGCAACGCGCGCCGCGATTGGATTGTGATTGCGACGCTGGTGGTCATTTATTTGATATGGGCGGGAATCATTTTTTTATTTGAGCCGGGCATAAGATGAGTTTGGGGAGAACAACCGAACCCGGTTCCGTTCCTACCCAACCATCCAACAAGGAATCTCTGATGTTTCTTGTACAGTGGGGGACATTTGACCTCCTGTTTATCGCGTTCAGCATCCTCCTCAGCGCGGTGATTGTTTTCAAAATTACGCCCGGCGCGGCAATTCATCGCCAAGCAGAATTTACGCGGGCAGAAATCACCGCGTACGACCGCGATGTGCCGCGTTATTTTTTGTTTGCCGCGCTCGCGCTCGTCATCGGCGGCGCGCACACTGTCGTCAAGAGTGTGCCCGCGTTTTACAATTGGTTGTGGGAAGCGGGGTATGGCGGACATTTGTTTCGCGATTTGTCGAATTCGCACATTATCATTGTCGGCGGCGGAACGGTTTTGCTCACCGGCATTACGTGGTACGCGCTCCCGCGCTGGGTGAATCGCCCGCTGTACAGCAATACGCTCGCGTCGCTTTCGCTGTGGTTCACTGTCGTCGGTGTGTACGGTTTTTATGTGGCATGGCTTGTATTGGGCTTGGTGGAAGGCGAGATGGTGCGGCAAGGTTGGCAGTACGCGGCGGCAAAAGAATATGTCGGCGCCTGGCATCGCGTTCCAACGGGCATCACGTCGGGCCTCATGGGCATCGGCTATTGGACGTATGTGTTGAACGTGATGCTCACAATCTATGTCGCGCGTTTTGTAAAATCAAAACCGGAGGGGTATCTTGTCAAATTCGCGGCAGTGTCCGCGCTGGCGTTGTTCGTCGGCACGGTACAAGGAGTGCTTCAAGTGCTGCCCGACAACGCGGCGTGGCTTTTGAACGCGCACAAGTTTGGCGAATACATTGACCCCATCAGTCACGCGCACATCAATCTCGTGACAGGCATGATGGTTTCGCTCGCGGCGTTTTTGATTTATTTCGCCCCGCGCATGGACGGTCAAGGGCTTGGCGCGCAAACTGCCGGACGCGTGTTTTGGATTCTCGTCCCGGGTTCGCTCCTTTTTTATTTCGCGTTTTTGTTGAGCGGATTGATTCTCGGCTCTGCGGCGGTCGGTTACGGCGGATTGGAAATGCCGCAGCTCGTGCCGTTCGTTGCCGCGTCAAGCCGGTTTTGGCTTGCGCTCGGCGGCACGCTGATGCTGCTCGGTTTTTGGTTTTATTTTTATCTCGTCGCCAAACATTTGCGCGCGCGCGATTTTCTTGATGTTTTGCGCGACGCGTCGCCGCGCGCGTTTTGGTTTGTTTCTGCCCTCGCCTTGTTTGTGGGCACACTGCAAGGAATGCTGCAAGTGATTCCCGCCACCGCGCAATTTTTGACGCTCTCTGAGGAAGTGCCCAACATTCACGCACAGTTGAACATGATTGGCGGAATTTTGCTCGCGCTGATGGGCGTTGCGCATGTCCTCTTGCCCGAACTCGTCGGCGCGCGCGTTTCGCAAACTCTGCGCCGCACAAATTTGTACGGCGTCGCGTTCGGCATCGCGAGTTATTATGTCGTCGTCTTGGGCAGTGGGCTCGCGCGCGCGAATTATTTAAGGTCGGGCATGAATGACGCGGACGCTGCCGCGCAGTTGGGCTGGGTCGCGCCGACGTTGATGCTGGTGACGGCACTGCCGATGCTCGTCGGGTATAGCGCGTTTGGCGCGGGCTTGTGGCAAGCGACGCGCGCATATCGCGCACAATGGTTTGCGCGGGGGCGCGAGTCCATCGCCGCGTATTCGGGACCGCTGCCGCCGCGTGTGCGAAAAATTCCGCTGCCGTTTCTTTTCGCGATGGAATTTTTCGGCGCGCTGTTTGGTTTTCCCGGACTCGGTTGGTTGTACGCGGGACAGGCATTACTTGGCGTGTTCTTGATGTGCGCGGGTCCGGCGACGGCATGGGCGTTGATACCGCTTTTGATTTCCCCGTTTGCAGACACGGTGTTTCAACCGTACGGCATTGCCGTGTTGTTTGTGTGGCTGGGCGGCACGGCGGGCTTGAGCGTGCTGCTTCTCGCGGCGTTTGTGCAATTCAAACGCGCGTTGGAAACAGCGCGCGTGGAAAAAGCGCATGTCGAACCCGCGCGCCGGGCTGCGTCCGCGCCCGCGCCTCCGAGTGAATAATTCACCTTGCGCATGTCATTTCGAACCCCTCAATCCTTCGGGGTAAACTCTGTGAGAAATCTCAGTTTTTTCCACCGAGATTTCTCGCCAGACCGCTCGAAATGACAATTCTGCGTAACATGAGTGAATAATGAACGAGCCGACGCGCATTTCCCGCCGGATGCTTTTGGGCTTGGGCATCATCGGCGCGCTGTTGTTGAGTTTGCCGCTCATCGCTATTGCGACCGGCGCATTGAATGACGTGCCGCAGTATACGTTGATGCAGAATGTGCCCGAACGCGGAGACGGCGCCTATTTGCAAGTGAATGACGGCACGCGGCGCGGCGTCGTAAAACTCTATGCGTGGAATTTTTCGCTCAACGAATTTCCGCTTGACGCTCCCGTGTTCAACCCCGCACACATCACCGCGTTAATCATCAGCCAGCGCGGCATTGACGACGCGACGCGCTATCATTTGTTTCGCCTTGACGACGACACGGAAATTGCGTTTGACGCGGCAACGCGCCCGACCCAAATTATTTTTACACCGCGCGCGCCGCTTCCGGGCGGCAAGTATATGGTGGATATGCCGAAAAGCGGCATGTCGTCCGACCGGCAGTACTTGTATTTTCGGATTGACCCGCACGCCTTGTCTTTGCCGGTGCGTTGAAAAATGGTTGTCCGCGCAAGAGCAAAACCGCTTGACCTGTGGGATGTTTTCAAGTAAAGTGCGACTGTCAAGTTCAGTTGACGTGGGAATGCACGATGCATCAGGCGTCGGTTTCCGCGTCCTGCGCCAATAGATTACGGCGCCTCGCGCTCCAGTTCGCGCGCAGCAGGTTCCGTTAGGAGGATAGTGCAAGTGGCAGATAAAAAGTTGTACGTCGGAAATTTGTCGTATAGTATGACGGAACAAGACCTGCGCGACCTGTTCAGTCAGGCGGGGGAAATTCAAGACGTCATGCTGATTGTGGACCGCGATACGCGTCGTTCCAAAGGATTCGGCTTTGTCGAATTTGTGACGCCGGAAGACGCGCAAAAGGCGATAGAGATGTTCCACGACCAAGAATACGACGGACGCCGTTTGACGGTCAACATCGCGCGTCCGCGTGAAGAACGCGGCGGCGGTGGTGGCGGCGGTTATCGCGGCGGCGGTGGCGGCGGTGGCGGCTACGGCGGTGGTGGTGGTGGACGCGGTGGCGGTGGACGCGGTGGCGGGCGCGGCGGTAGTCGCGGCGGACGCGATCGCGACCGCGGCAGTCGCTATTAATTCCGACAAACAAAAAAAACCTTCAAGGTCTCGACGACCTTGAAGGTTTTTTTTGTTCACCGTTTTATCACTGCCTCGCGTTCGGGTCCCGTCCCAATAAATCGCACCGGCACACCAGAAATTTTTTCAATCGCTTCAATATATTTCTGCGCGTTCTTTGGTAAATCCGCGAATTTGCGAATCCCGCGCACGTCCTCTTGCCATCCGCGAAACGAACGATACACAGGTTCGACGCGCGCCATGCCCGCGCCTTCCACTTCGGAAAATTGAACGGGCTTGCCGTCGAGTTTGTAACCGACGCAAATTTTCAACTCGTCAATGCCGCTCAGCGTATCGAGTTTCGTCACAAACAACGCGTCGGTGCCGTTGATTTGCGCGGTAAATTTTACAGGCACGAGGTCGAGCCAACCCGCGCGGCGTTTGCGTCCCGTCGTCGCGGCAGTTTCCGCAAATTGTTCGCGCGCGGGATGGTCGTCGGGCAATTCCGTTGGCATCGGACCCGCGCCGACGCGCGTGCTGTATGCTTTGGTGACGCCGATGATGCGCGAAATTTTGCGCGGCGGAATGCCGAGTCCCGTTGTTGCGGCGGACGCGAGCGTGGTGGATGCGGTGACGAAGGGATACACGCCCCAATCCGTATCGAGGAGCGAACCCATCGCTTGTTCGAGCAAAAACTTTTTGTTCTGTTCCAAACCTTTGTGAACGATGGGTGCGAGTTCTTTGATGTACGGTTTCAATTGTTCGTAATAGTTCCAGTACTCTTCGCGCACATCCTCGTAATCCAGTGCGTCGCCGCTCGCAAGTCGTCGCGCTCCTTGTACATCGAGCGTTGAGCGCGACGACTTGCGACCGAGCGCGGTGATAATTTTATTTTTCAAACCGATTTGCACCGCAAGACGTTCGTCGAAAGTCTTGCCGATAAAATCCGCCCAACGCAAACCGTTGTACGAAATTTTATCGGCGAACGCGGGACCGATGCCGCGCCGTGTTGTGCCTGTTGCACCCGCGCCTTTGGCTTGTTCGTACAAACCATCGAGCATCTTGTGATACGGCATGATGAGATGCGCGCGCTGGGCGATGAACAAGCGTTTTTCAAAATCAATTCCCGCGCGGCGAATTTCCTTCATCTCATCCAACAACACTTGCGGGTCAATGACCATCCCATTGCCCATCAAACATTTCGTGTGCGGATAAAAAATTCCCGAAGGGACGAGATGAATTTTGAATGTGCCGTGTTCGTTGATGACGGTGTGTCCTGCATTGTTGCCGCCGTTGTAACGCGCGACAAAATCGGCGTTCCGCGCGAAATAATCAATGGCTTTGCCTTTTCCTTCGTCGCCCCATTGCGAACCGACGATGACTGTGACTGACATGGATGCTCCTGTTGGAGATTGGAGATTAGAGATTGGAGATTGGATAATTGGGTGATTGGGTGATTCGGTGATTGTCCATTGTTCATTCTCCCAACGCATTGCGCGTGAGTTGTTCAGCCAAACCAATATATTTTTGCGGTGAGAGTTCCAGTAATTTTGTTTTGAGCTGCGTGTTGCCGTTCAAACTGTACACCCATTGTTCATATCCTTCGCGCGTTAATGCTTTGCCGCGCGTGAGCGTTTTCAATTGTTCGTACGCGTCGCTGACACCTGCCGCGCGTAAAATGGTCTGTGCACCTTCGGACACAATCTCCCAATGCGCTTCGAGTTCTTGATTGATGTGTTCGAGATTCGGTTCGATTTTGTCGAGACCGCGTAATAAATTTTGCCACGCGACGAGCGTGTGTCCGAGCGCAACGCCGAATGTGCGGCGAACCGTCGAATCCGAAAGGTCGCGCTGCAAACGCGAGACGGGCAATTTGCGCGCGTAAAATTCCAACAGTGCGTTGGCGATGCCAATGTTGCCTTCGGCGTTTTCAAAATCAATCGGATTCACTTTTTGCGGCATCGTCGAGGAACCGACTTCGGACGCGTTGGTTTTTTGTTTCAACACATCATCGCTGATGTAACGCCAAATGTCTTGCGCGAAATCCAAGAGAATCGAATTCGTCAAACGTAACGCGTCAAAGTATTCGATCCAATTGTCGTAAGGCATCAGCTGCGTATTGTAGAGTGCAGGTTCGAGTCCGAGCGATTGCAAAAAGCGCGTGCTGAACTGAATCCAATCTACGTTCGCGTTTGCCGCCGCGAGCGCGTTGAAATTTCCCACTGCGCCCGTGAGTTTCGCGGAAAATTTATGTTGGGCGAGGCGCGCGCGTTGTTCAAGCAAACGCACATAAAAATTTGCAAATTCTTTGCCGAGTGTTGTCGGCACGGCGGGTTGTCCGTGCGTTTTCGCCAACATTGGCAATGCCGCGTATTGTTTGGCAAAATTTTTGATGCGCCCCAACACTTCATCCAATTTCGGCAACAATACTTCATCGCGCGATTCGAGTAACGAAAACGCAATCGCGGTTTGATTTATATCTTCACTTGTCAAACCAAAATGCAAAAACGGAATTACGTCTTGCAAAGAATTTCCCTGCAACTTTTCGCGCAGATAATATTCCACCGCTTTGACATCGTGCCGAGTTTCCATTTCCAATTCTTGCACGCGTTTTGCATCGTTCGTCGCGAACAGTTCGAGAATCGTCAAGAGAAATTGGTCTTCAGCTTCGGTGAAACGGCGAACGATAGATGTGTTTTGCGACAGCGCGCGCAAGTACGCAATTTCGACGCCGATGCGGTCACGAAAGAGCGCGTACTCGGACATGAACTCTCGGAGTGAATCTACGGCTTGCGCGTAGCGTCCGTCGAGGGGGGAAATGGCAAAGAGTGGGTCGGAGAACATTGTCGAAAGGAAAGGAAGGAAATAAGGGAAATGAGGGAAACGAATTACGGTTCTACTGCATCATTCAAAACTTGACCTATCATGTCGTTTTCAGGACAATGCCACAAATCTTCAAAGCGATGTCCGCGTCGGATTTCGTGCATGTACGCAGCACCATCGCTTGGAATGTCTGTTCGGTCTTGCCACATTCCAAAAGTCTCTTGCAAAATTTCTTGAACCGCTTGTTTGCGTTCGTCTATCATCGAGTTCGTCCTTTCCAAACAAAAATTATACAACACGATTCACGAATTGCATTGGTAGCGCAAATTTGAAATTTGCAGTGTAAGCGACAGGAAAATCTATTGTGCCTCTCCAAGAGGAGTGGAAAATATGCAGCCAGCATTGTTAGTCTTGGAAGACGGCACGCAATGGCGCGGAGTCGCATTGGGCGCGCAAGGAACGCGCGCCGCAGAAGTTGTTTTCAATACCTCGCTGACGGGTTATCAAGAAGTCCTCACCGACCCGTCATACTACGGACAAATCGTCGTCATGACGGCGGCGCATATCGGCAATACGGGCATCAACCGCGCGGATATGGAAAGCGCGCGCGTATGGTTGTCGGGTTTTGCCATCCGTGAAGCATCTCCCCTTTACAGCAATTGGCGCGCAGAACAATCGCTCGACGAATTTTTGCGCGCGCAAAATGTTGTCGCAATTTCGGAACTCGATACGCGCGGGCTTGTGCGGCATTTGCGTACGCGCGGCGTCATGCGCGGCGTCCTCTCTTCGGAAATACGCGACGCGGAAAAATTACATCAACTCGCATTGAACGCGCCCGACATGAACGGCGCGGACTTGGTGCAGTACGTCACGTGCGCGGAACCGTATCATTGGGAGGAACGCGCGGAGGAAATGTGGTACGAATACGCACAGTCTCCAATCTCCAGTTCCCAATCTCCAGTCTCCAATTCATTCCACGTCGTCGCCTACGATTACGGCATCAAGCACAACATTTTGCGATTGCTCACTTCGCGCGGATGTCGTGTGACGATTGTGCCTGCAAATTATTCTGCGGATGATGTACTCGCGCTGAATCCCGACGGCATTTTTTTGTCGAATGGTCCGGGCGACCCGGCGGCAGTGACATACGCGATAGAAAACGTGCGCGCGCTGCTGGGACGCAAACCGATTTTTGGAATTTGTCTTGGACATCAGATTTTGGGACTCGCGTTGGGCGGCGAAACATATAAATTGAAATTCGGGCATCGCGGCGCGAATCAACCTGTAAAAAATTTCATCACGAATCAAGTCGAAATTTCTACACACAATCACGGTTTCGCCGTGCGCGCATCATCACTACCGTCAAACGTCGAAATCACGCACATCAATCTCAACGACGATTGCGTGGAAGGATTACGCGCGCCATCGTTGAATGTTATCGCCGCGCAATTTCACCCCGAAAGCGCGGGCGGGACGCATGACGCGATTCACCTCTTTGATGAATTTGTCCGAATAATGGAGACTGGAGACTAGGGACTGGAGACTGAATCTCTAGTCTCTAGTCTCTAATCTCGTTTTTCTTGTGCCAAAACGAAACGACATTCATTCCATCCTCATCATCGGTTCGGGCGCGATTGTGATTGGGCAAGCGTGCGAATTTGATTACGCGGGCGCGCAGGCGTGCAAAGTGTTGCGGCGCGAAGGGTATCGCGTGATTCTCGTCAACAGCAATCCCGCGACGATAATGACCGACCCCGAATTTGCGGACGCGACGTACATCGAACCATTGACCGTCGAAATTTTGGGAAAAATTATCGCGCGCGAAAAACCCGATGCCATTTTGCCCACCGTCGGCGCGCAAACGGCATTGAACCTCGCGGTGGAATTATCGAAACTCGGCATTTTAGAAAAATACAATGTGCAATTGCTCGGCGCGCAAGTTCATTCGATTGAACTCGCCGAAGACCGCCAATTGTTCAAAGCCGCGATGCGCGAGGTGGGACTCGACGTTCCCGAAAGCGATACGGTGACGAGCGTTGACGACGCGCAACAACTCGCAGAAAAAATCGGTTATCCCGTTTTGATTCGTCCATCGTTCACGCTCGGCGGCGCGGGCGCGGGGATTGCATACAACGCGGACGAGCTGCGCGAACGCGCGGGACGCGGTTTGCGCGCGTCGCCGACGCATCAGGTTTTGATTGAACAATCTGTCTTGGGGTGGAAAGAGTACGAACTCGAAGTGATGCGCGATGCGGCAGACCAATTCGTCGTGATTTGTTCGATTGAAAATCTCGACGCGATGGGCGTCCACACGGGCGACAGCATCACCGTCGCGCCCGCGATGACCTTGACGGACCGCGAATATCAACGCTTGCGCGACGCGGCGAAAAAAGTTTTGTCGGCAGTCGGCGTCGCAACGGGCGGCAGCAATGTGCAATTCGCCGTGAATCCGCGCGATGGAAAATTAGTCGTGATTGAAATGAATCCGCGCGTGTCGCGTTCCTCCGCGCTCGCGTCCAAAGCGACGGGATTCCCGATTGCGAAAATTGCCGCGCTCCTCGCCGTCGGTTACACGCTCGACGAAATCAAAAATGATATTACGCGTGTGACGCCCGCGAGTTTCGAGCCGAGCATTGATTACGTCGTCGTGAAAATTCCGCGTTGGGCATTTGAGAAATTTCCGAATGCGGATGCGCTGTTGGGTCCACAAATGAAATCGGTGGGCGAAGTGATGGCGTTGGGCGGAACGTTTCGCGAGGCATTGCAAAAGGCGGTAAGGGGACTGGAGACTGGAGACTTTGCAATAAAGCGGAGACTGGAGACTGGAGACTTGAGACTGGCGACGGCGGATAGATTGTTTCGCGTTGTCGAGGCGCTGCGCCAAAATTGGAACATTGCGCATGTGGCGAATGAATCGGGCTATGATGTTTGGTTTGTGGAACAGTTGCGCGCCATTGTGGAAACCGAACGCGCGTTAGCGCACGAGTCGCTTGGTTCGTTGAACGCGGAATTGCTGCGCCGCGCGAAACGCGATGGATTCGGCGACCGCGCGATTGGGGATTTGGTTGGCGCGAGCGAATTGCAAGTGCGCGCGAAACGCGATGCGTTGCGTGTGAAATCGGTCTATCAGCGCGTAGATACATGCGCGGCAGAGTTTGAAGCGTTCACGCCGTATTTGTATTCAACGTATGCAGGAACGTTTGATGAAGCGGAACCGACGACGAACAAAAAAGTTTTGATTCTCGGCGGCGGACCGAATCGCATCGGGCAGGGCATCGAGTTTGATTATTGCTGCGTACACGCGTGTTACGCGCTCAAAGATTTGGGCATCGAAACGATTATGCTCAACTGCAATCCCGAAACGGTCAGCACCGATTACGATACCGCCGACCGCTTGTATTTTGAACCTGTCACATTTGAAAATGTGATGGATGTGATTGAACATGAAAGACCCGACGGCGTGTTGATTCAGTTCGGCGGACAAACGCCGTTGAATCTTGCGCGCGCGTTGGAAGGCGCGGGCGTGAGAATTTTTGGCACGTCGCCCGATGCGATTGATGCCGCCGAAGACCGCGGACGCTTTGGCGCGTTATTGCGCGAGTTGGACATTCCCGCACCCGAACACGGCACCGCGCGTTCGTTGATGGAAGCGCGACGCGTGGCAACGCGCATCGGTTATCCCGTGATGGTGCGCCCTTCGTTCGTGTTGGGCGGACGCGCAATGGCGATTGTGTACGACGATGCCGACCTCGCGCATTTTATCGAACAAGCCGCAAGCGTCATGTCCGACCATCCCGTTTTGATTGACCGCTATTTGGAAGATGCGTTCGAAGTAGATGTGGATTGTGTGTGCGATGGAACCGATGTTGTCATCGGCGGCATCATGCAGCACATTGAAGAAGCGGGCATTCATTCGGGCGACAGCGCGTGCGTTTTGCCGCCGTTCAAAATTTCGCAATATCATCTCGACATCATGCGCGACTATACCACGCGCATTGCGTTGAAACTCGGCGTGCGTGGATTGATGAACGCGCAGTTCGCCATCAAAGATGAAGTGGTGTATGTGTTGGAAGTGAATCCGCGCGCGAGTCGCACCGTTCCCTTTGTCGCCAAAGCGACTGGTGTTCCCCTCGCGCGCATCGCCGCGCAAATCGCGGTCGGAAAAAATTTGCGCGAAATTGGATTCACGCAAGAGCCGCACATTGACGGATTTTTTGTCAAAGAAGTGGTGTTACCGTTCGATAAATTCGACGGCACGCCTGTGCGTCTCGGTCCCGAAATGCGTTCGACAGGCGAAGTGATGGGACACGCCTCAAGTTTCGGTCACGCGTTTGCCAAAGCAGAAATGGCAGCGGGCATGACGTTACCTGCGCGCGGGCGCGCATTGCTGACGGTGAACGATTTCGACAAGGGCGCGATTGTAAAACTCGCGCGCGATTTATCCAGATTGGGTTGGGAAATTTCCGCAACGCGCGGCACGGCGGAATGGCTGCGGCGCGTCGGTTTGCAGGTTGAAACGCTCAACAAAGTTTCGGAAGGTTCGCCGCATTTGCTCGATGCGATTGCGCGCGGGGAAATATCGCTCATCGTCAACACACCGCTCGGACGCCAAGCGCACAGCGACGGAGAAGAAATTCGCCGCGCGGCAGTACGGTATCGCGTTCCGTTATTGACGACGTTATCCGCGACGGCGGCAGCGGTGGGCGCGATACGCGCGTTGCAGATGAAAGAGCTGAAGGTGCGGAGTTTGCAGGAGCATCATTCCGTCAACGGATATTGAAAGCGGATAGTCCGCGCGCACATCCGCTTTTCCGTTATCCATCCGTTGACAAACTTCTCCTCTCAAAAATAGATTTATGATTCTTTACAGATTTGTTAAGGCGACTGCAAAGTCCCTTGACAAGGATATATCATTTCGAACCCCTCAATCCTTCGGGGTAAACTCTGTGAGAAATCTCGTTTGTCACGAAAGGTTGAGATTTCTCGCATCCGCTCGAAATGACAATTGGCGCGACTTTGCAGTTGCCTTGACAGATTTGTTAATAATCATTGACAAGTCTGTTTTTTTTTCATAAAATAGATTTTAGATTATTAACAAGATTGTTAGGGTATAACGATTATGGATGCAACCGTTGCAAAAACGTTGGCTGCTCAGCAACAAATTAGCATTGATTCGATTGTGCGCGAGGAATACGAATTACTCCTGCTCAAAGAATTGTACGAGAGCGAGTTTGGCGCGCAATTGGTTTTCAAGGGAGGCACGGCGCTGCGCCTCGCGTATGGCTCGCCGCGCTTTTCCGAAGATTTGGATTTTAGCGCGATGGGTGAAATAGAAGCGGAGAAATTTGCGGTATTTCTCCAAAAAGTGGCGAACCGCTACCCCGCAATTGCGAACGTCGAGACGCACGCGAAATTTTATACTTTGTTTGGCAGCGCGAAAATCAAAGAGAGTTTTTTACCGCGCGCGTTTCAAATCAAAATCGAAATTTCCAAACGCAAAAGCAAGCTTGTGGCAGGTCAAGATTTTTCGGAACGCGTCATTGCGAGCCAGCACGCGCCGTTGACGGTTCTCGCGCGTGTCGCCACATTGGAATTGATTCTGCGCGAGAAAAAGGACGCGCTGAAAAATCGGCGTGCGGCGCGCGATGTGTTTGATTATTGGTTCATTCATCAACTGCTCAAGCAAGACGCGCAAGTGGATTTGAAAGGATTCGATACCGAATTGGCAAAAGCAGAATTGCATCGCTTGCTGCCGCGTTCGTACTGGAGAGTTGTTGACGCATGGCTCGCATCCGCCCAAAAGATTCGGCGCTGATTTCCAAATTGCTCGTGCTGCCCAAACCGTATTTCACCGCGACAGACCTCGAAAAAATTTTGGGACTGCCGCGCGCGTCGCTCTATGTGACGTTGACGCGGCTTGTGCAAGCGGGCGTTCTCGCGCGCCTTCGCAAGAATGTGTACAAACTCGCGATTGCGCCGGCGGAAAGTGAAAAGGCGGCGAGCGAGCTGTACTTTCCATCATATCTTTCTTTCGAGAGCGCGCTTGCCAAATACGGCATCCTCTCACAGATTCCCTACACGCTGACCTTTGCCACGACACGCGCGTCAAAAAAAATCGCGTTAGCCGACACCCAAATCGAATATCGTCATCTGAAACGCGATTTGTTTTTTGGCTATGTGCTGGAAAATGGAATCTACATCGCGGCACCCGAAAAGGCGCTGTTGGATGAGTTGTATTTGGTGAGTCGCGGCAAAGCGACGCTTACCATTGAAGAATTGGATTTGCGCGAAATCAATGTGGCGCGGTTGGAAGAGTATGCGGAAAAATTTCCGCGTTACGTCGCGCCATTGGTCGCGCGGGTGAAAGAATTTGATGGAATGATGGGAGTGACGTTGGAGACAAAGGAGAGAATTGGGTAGGAAATGTGCGGCACGCCAAGGAGCAGTCGGCGCAATCCGCGCCTTGCAGATGAAGGAGTTGAAGGTGAGGAGTTTGCAGGAGCATTACCGCAGTTGATTTTAGTTTCCCCTCCCTTCAATCCTAAGCGATAATCACTCTGCAAAATCTCCAGTCTCCGGTCTCCAATCTCCAGTCTCCCACTCGCGCAAAAAAAAATGCCCGCGTTCTCCGCGAGCATCCTTTACATTTACAGCATTGACCCGCAAAATCACGCAGGAACTTTTTCCTCCATTTCGACCAGCGCGTTGGTCACCTCGCGAATGAACGGTGGCAAATCGTCGGGGATGCGTCCCGTCACCACATTGTCCACGCGGAAACATGGCACATCTTCCCACAAACCACCCGCGTTGCTTAAATCATCCGCGCACGCGTCCACTGCCGCAACCTTGCGCCCGCGCACAATATCGGTGCCCATCACCCGGTCCACCGAAATCAACACAATCGGTCCGTGACAAATCGCGGCGACCACTTTGCCCTGCCGATACATCTCGGCGATGAAACTCAATGTGCGGCGGTCCGTCCGCAAAAAGTCCGGTGAGTAACCGCCGGGAATCACCAGCCCATCGAAATCGTTCACATGCAAATCGTAGATGCTCGCCGTCTGATAACGTACGCCTTCGGCAAGTACCACCATCGGCACGGGATGACCGAAACGTCCGGTCACCGGTTTTTCAGGAAACGACGGGCGCGTGTGAAAATGTCCTTTGGCATTCAGCGGCAGCGTTGCCACCGTGACTTTGGCGCCCGCTTCGCTCAACTCCAGAACCGAATAGAGCAATTCGATATCTTCGTACTCGTGCGCGACCAGAATCGCAACGCGTTTTCCTGCGAGCACTTTATCCATGTGGTTTAACCTCCTTGTCGGTGATGCGGCTATTTTACTTTATCCAATTGCGATGTCAATGGGTTTGCTCGTTTGGCGCTGTCAATGATGTCGCGAGAAACTGCGGCGATGTTCTCGAAAGCACCAATCTCCGGTTCTGTAGACAACTATTTCCCGTCAACAACTTTTCCCCTCGCAATCCCGCGTCTGGTCCGCATCCGCGAAAATATCACGGCACACACTCTCGCGCTTTGAGAGGTGTGCCGTAGTTTTTTAGATAATTCCGGAAACGCGCGTCGCGGTGAAATTTGTCCCTAGCCCATCTCGCGCAAAAACTCCGCGACGGCGTGATTGAACGCTTCGGGCTGTTCCATCGGCGAAAGGTGTCCCGCGTCGGGGAGAGTGACGAGCGTGCTGTTGCGCGCGGCTTGTTTCATGTTTTGTTGGTCTGCCGCGCTCATCAATGCGTCGTCCGCGCCCGCAATAATCAAAACGGGTTGGCTGAATTCCAAAAGCGTGGACGTGGAATCGGGACGGTCGCGCATCGCTTCCAACGCGCCGATGATGCCCGGCACCGTTGCGCTCTCCATGATGCGTTTGCCTTGTTCCACCAGTTCAGTGTTCGACGCGTATGTTTTCGGCGCAAACAATTTTGGCAGCATCGCTTCGGCAATGGCGGGCGCGCCTTTTTCTTTGGCAGTTGCGATGGCTTTGTCGCGTCCCGCTTTGCCTTCCACTGTGTCCGCCGTCGCTTTGGTGTTGGCAAGAATCAAAGCGGCAACGTGCGCGGGATAGCGGCGCAGGTACGCCAGCGCCACATAGCCGCCCATCGAAAGTCCCGCAATGATGGCGGGTTGATTGACGCCGAGCGCGTCCAAAAATTCGCGCACATCATCCGCGTAGGTCGAAACCTCCGTCGTTCCGGCAACCATTTCCGATTCGCCAAAGCCCCGCAAATCCGGTGCAATCACGCGCACGCGGTCCGCAAGCCCTTCCCACTGTGCCTCCCAAATCATCCGATTCAAGGGATAACCGTGAATCAACACTAACGGCGTGCCATTGCCGCGTTCGTCGTAGCCGACTGAACGTCCGTGCAGTTGAATTTTCATGTTTCCTCCACAAAAAAAAGTTTCGTCGCGAAATTTCCACTAGTGTAGCACAGTTTTTGATGGCGCGTACCGCGCGCGCCTTGCAAAAATCAAAACTGTTGTAGAGAGTATGCTATAATCTTTGCGAGTCGCTGCGCGCACTTGTGCGCCGGAGAATTTCCACATGGCAACCCTCCTCGTTCAGCACGCGCTCGTCCTCGCCACGTTCGATTCGCAACGCCGCGAAATTGCCGATGGCGGAATCTTTGTGCGTGACAACGTAATTGCCCAAGTCGGCGCGACAGAAACCCTTCCCCAAACTGCTGACCAAATCATCAACGCGCGCGATATGGTGATTTTACCCGGTCTTGTCAACACGCATCACCATTTGTATCAAACGCTCACGCGCGCCGTGCCCAAAGCGCAGAACGCGGTGCTGTTCGATTGGCTCAAAACGCTCTATCCCATTTGGGCGAATCTCACGTCCGACGCCGTGTACACGAGCGCGTTGGTGGGACTCGCGGAATTGATGCTTTCGGGCTGCACAACTGCCGCCGACCATTTGTATCTCGTGCCAAATGGTGCGTCGCATGACAACGAAATTCGCGCGGCGGCAGAACTCGGCATTCGGTTTCACCCGACGCGCGGCTCGATGAGTTTGGGCGAATCGCAAGGCGGCTTGCCGCCCGACCGCGTAGTGCAAGACAAAGAAACCATTTTGCGCGATTCGCGCCGCGTCATCGAAACGTTCCACGACGCGAAACCGTACTCGATGTGCCGCGTGGGACTTGCGCCCTGTTCGCCATTTTCGGTGACGGAAGATTTGATGCTCGAATCGGCGCGGCTTGCGCGGGCGTACAACGTGCGTTTGCATACGCATCTCGCCGAAACAATGGACGAGGAAAATTTTTGCATTGAACGATTTGGTAAACGTCCGGTTGAATACGCGGAAAGTTTGGAATGGCTCGGCGGCGATGTGTGGTTCGCGCACAGCGTTTGGGTGAACGATGCCGAAATCGCGCACTACGCGCGCACCGGTACGGGCGTCGCGCATTGTCCCTCGTCCAATATGCTGCTTGGCTCCGGCATTGCGCCCATTCGCAAGATGATAAATGCGGGCGTGCAAGTCGGTTTGGGTGTGGACGGCAGTGCATCGAACGATGCCTCACACATGCTTCACGAACCGCGCCAAGCGATGCTGCTCGCGCGCGTGAATGGTGACGTAAAAGCAATGAGCGCGCGCGACGCGTTGGAACTCGCAACACTCGGCGGAGCAAAAGTCTTGGGACGCGATGACATTGGTTCGCTTGAAGTTGGCAAAGCGGCAGATTTCATCGGCATCCATTTGAATCGTTTGAATTACGCGGGCAGTCACGACCCCGTCGCCGCAATTCTATTTTGCGATACACCGCGCGTTGATATTTCTGTCATCAATGGGCGCGTCGTAATTCAAGATGGAAATTTATTGACCCTCGATTTGCCGCCGGTGGTGGAACGGCATAATAAAATTGCGCGGGAAATGGTGGGATAGGTAGCAGGTAGCAAGGCGAACCTGCTACCTGCTACCTGCGACATGCAAAAGTTGGCTTTGGAAACAAAACGATTACTGCTCCGCCAATTCAACGCATACGACCTCGACGCGTACACGGCGCGCATTTTCGGCGATGCGGAGGTGTTGCGCTATTTACCGAAACGCGATGCGCCTGCGCGGGAACGCGCGGAACGGACGATGAATTTTTTCAATGAACATTGGACGCAGTATTCGTACGGACCCTGGGCAGTTGTCGAAAAAGCGAGCGGGGAACTCATCGGACATTGCGGCTTGCGCTTTATTCCCGAAGTTCAAGAAACCGAAGTGTTGTACGCGTTGGGGCAAGATTTTTGGAATAAAGGGTACGCAACCGAAGCCGCGCGGGCGAGTGTGGATTTTGGATTCCATCGCGTCGGACTCGAACGCATCATTGCGCTCGCCGTTCCCGAGAATATCGCATCGCGCAAGGTGATGGAACATTGCGGATTGAAATACGAAAAAGATGTGCAGTTGTTTGGACTCGATTGTGTCTATTACGCGCGGAACTGCGCGGACTCTCAAGAAACCGCGAATCTACACGAATCTCCGCGAATAAAAAATTAGATTCGCGTAGATTCGCGGTTACAAAACTATGATACTCGGAATTGACCACATTCTCATTGCCGTTCAAGACCTCGAACTCGCAACCGAAGTGTACCAACAACTCGGTTTCCAAGTGCTGCGCGGCGGCAAACATCCCAAAGCGGGTACGCACAACGCGCTCGTGCCGCTCGCCGATGGAACGTATCTCGAACTCATCGGCGTTTGGGATGAATCGCTCGCGGAGCAATTTTCGCCGTTCGTCGTGAATGCGCTGCATCACGAAAACCGTCTCGCCGCGTTTGCGCTTGCTTCGGATGACCTTGACGCTGACGTTGCCGCGATGCGCGCGCGGGGTTTTGAAATCGGCGACCCGCGCGAAGGCGAGCGTACACGTCCCGATGGCGTGCGCGTGGCATGGCGCAGCGCGCATCCCACCGATTCGCGCTTTCCGTTCATTCTGCAAGATGTCACACCGCGCGACGTTCGCATTCCCGCGCCCACATCGGGCATCGGGCAAACGCTGCGTTTTGGCGATGTGAACGTTGGCGTCACAGACCTCGCCTCGGCGAGCGAGGGATACCAAAAGCTGTTGGGCATGGATGGTGACGAAGGTTGGTTTGAATTGGCGCGCGGCGCGATCATCTTGAAAGATGTAGACACCGAGCGCATCCTTCAACTCGTTCTCGAAGCGGACAACCCGCTCGAAATTGTGAGAGAGTGGCAGCAAGGGAACGTCGCGTTTGAACAAGAAATTATCGGCGGGATGGGGATTACGCTAGAGCCGGTGAATACGTTGGGTGTGCCATTGCAGATTACGGGACGCGTAAGTTAAATATGGAACTCTCCACTCTCATCCAATCCGCACGCGGCAATTTGCCCGCCGACCTGTTGTTGAAAAACGGGCGCGTGGTGAATGTGTTTACTGGCGAAATTGAAGAAACGTCCGTTGCCATTTCCGGCTCGCGCATCGTCGGTCTCGGCGACTATGACGCGAAAAAAGTGACGGATGTCGAAGGCGCGTACATTTGTCCGGGATTCATTGACGCGCATGTGCATATCGAAAGCGCGCTCGTGCCGCCGTACGAATTTGCGCGCGCCGTTGTGCCGCATGGCGTGACGACTGTCGTCATTGACCCGCACGAAATCGCGAATGTGTTGGGCAATGAAGGCATTCAATACATGCTCGACGCGTCCAAGTACACTCCGTTCAGCGTGTTTGTGATGGCGTCGTCGTGCGTGCCTGCAACGCATTTGGAAACGAGCGGCGCGAAATTGCGCTGGAGTGATTTAACCGAATTCAAAAAAGACCCGTGGGTGTTGGGACTTGCTGAAGTGATGAATTATCCCGGCGTCATCAACGGCGATTTGGAAGTGTTGGACAAATTGCGCGCGTTTTCGGACAAACGCATGGACGGACACGCGCCGGGGCTCACGGGGCGCGACCTGGAAGCGTATGTGGCATCGGGTATCGCAAGCGACCACGAATGTACGACGGTTGAAGAGGCGAATGAAAAACTGCGGCGCGGGATGTATGTCATCATTCGTGAAGCGTCGAACGCGCACAATCTTTTGACGCTGCTCCCCATCATCAACGAACGTACGTCGCGCCGTGTTCTGTTTTGCACCGACGACCGTTTGCCCGATGATTTGATTGACAAGGGCAGCATTGATTACATCGTTCGCACGGCGATTCAACACGGACTCGACCCGATTACGGCGATTACGATTGCGACATTGAACGCGTCGGAATATTTTGGGCTCACCGATCGCGGCGCGCTCGCGCCCGGCAAACGCGCAGACATTGTGGTCTTTAACAATTTTGATGAATTGAAAATCGAACGCGTCTATTACGGCGGCAAACGCGTGGTCTATCGCGGCAAACTCGAACCTGACGACCACGAACGTTCGCGTCCGCCGATTCGCAATACGATGAATGTGGATTGGTCGAAAGTGGATTTGCGCGTGCGCGCGCAACCGAACGCAAGCACCTTGCGCGTCATCGGTTTAATTCCCGGGCAACTCACCACGCGCGAAGAATTTGACCGCGCGCTGATTCAAAACGACCTGGTGGTCGCCGACCCCGCGCGCGATATTTTGAAAATGGCGGTCATCGAGCGGCATCACGCGACGGGCAACGTCGGTTTGGGTTTCGTACGCGGCTTTAAATTAAAAAGCGGCGCGATTGGTTCTTCCGTCGGGCACGATTCGCACAACATTCTCGTCGTCGGCACGAATGACGATGATATGCTGAGCGCGGCGCGCGCGATTGCTTCGATGCAAGGCGGATTCGTCGCGGTGGACAAAGGGCAAGTGTTGGGACGCGTGCCGTTGCCGATTGGCGGCTTGATGAGCGACCAACCGATTGAGCGCGTGCGCGCGGAATTGGACCATCTCAACGCAGCAACGCGAAAACTCGGCTGCGATTTGGAAACGCCGTTTATGGCATTGTCCTTTCTCGCGCTGCCCGTAATTCCTGACCTGAAATTGACCGATAAAGGACTGGTTGATGTACGCAAGTTTGATTTTGTGGACGTATTCGCCGATTGAGCGATGTCGCTACCGCATTCTGACGCCGCAGCCGGAAAGGAGGTGACGCGTCAAAACCGACAGTTTCAAAAGCAAACTAGCGACAACCTTTACAGTATGAGGAGGAGAAGAAAAAAATGATTCGCAACAAAACGATTTTCACTCTCACCGCGCTCGCGGTGATTGCGCTGTTGGCGCTCGCCGCGTGTGGGACGCCCGCAGCACAACCCACTGCGGCACCGCCCACCGCCGCACCGGCACAGTCTACAATGCCGCCCGCACAACCAACGCAAGCGCCCGCGCCGACCGAAGCGCCTGCCCCTTCGGGCGGCACTTTCCAAATTCCGGAAATCGAACAAGGCAAGTACAACGTCGCGTTCATCTACATTGGACCGCATGATGATGGCGGTTGGACGCAGGCACACGACATCGGGCGGCAGTATGTCGAAAAGCAAATGCCCGATGTGCACACCGCGTATGTTGAACTCGTGCCCGAAGGCACGGAAGCCGAGCAAGTGATTCGCTCGCTCGCGCGCAAAGGATTCAATGCGATTATCGCCACCTCGTTCGGTTACATGGACCCGATGTTGGCAGTCGCCGAAGAATTCCCCGACACTAAATTTTTGCACGTCTCGGGTTACAAATCGAACGGCAAAAATTTTGGCAACATGTTCGGCGGGATGGAAACGATTAAATACATGGCGGGCATGATTGCGGGCGCGCGTGCCAAAGCCGACAACAATCCAAAACTCGGTTACATGGCAACGTTCCCCATTCCCGAAGAATTCCGCCTCGGCAACGCGTTCGCGCTGGGCGTGCAAAAGACGTGCCCCGAATGCAAAATTGACGTGCGCTGGATTAACACGTGGCACGACCCCGTCAAAGAAAAAGACGCGGCAGCTTCGTTGTTCGACGGCGGCGCGCAAGTGGTGATGACGGGCGCGGATACGCCTGCCAACGCCGAAGCCGCCAAAGAACGCGGCAAGTATGCCATCACGTACGATTACGAAGGCAACTGCAAACTCGAATCGTGCTTGACGACCATGTATTGGAACTGGGGTCCGATTTACGTCAACGACATCAAGCAGATGAAAGATGGAACATGGAAAGCGGGTTCCGAATACTTTGATGTCAAAGATGGGGGTCTCGGCTTGTACGGTTTCATGGAAGGACAAACGCCGCAGCCCGGCGTGCCCGCCGAAGTGATTCCCCAAGTCAAAGCCGTATTAGCCGACGCGCTCGCGGGCAAGTTCGACCGCTTTTCCGTCTTTAGCGGTCCTATCAAAGACAACAAAGGCAATGAAGTGATTGCGGCAGGACAAAAATTCGAGCAATCCGACATTGACCAATTCAAACCCGGCGCGCCCGGTTTTGAAGCCAAGTACGGCATGTACTGGTGGAACGAAAACTTTGTCGCCGAACTGCCGAAACTATCACAATAAAAAATTCGTAGGGGCGTTCTCGAATCCAAGATTCGCTTGAACGCCCCTACACAACCAACATGCCCCCGCCCACCAACGTTGTTGAAATGAAACAAATCGTCAAACGCTTTCCCGGCGTTTTGGCGAATGACCATGTGGATTTGGATTTGCGCCAAGGCGAAATTCACGCGCTGCTCGGCGAAAACGGCGCGGGCAAATCTACGTTGACCAATATCCTCGCGGGACTGTATCGCGCCGACGAAGGCGAAATTTTCGTGAATGGACAACGCGCGGACATCGGTTCGCCGCGCGACGCGATTCGTTGCGGCATCGGCATGATTTATCAACATTTCATGCTCGTGCCTTCGCAAACGGTTACGGAAAATATTATTCTGGGTCTGGATGAGCCGCGTTTCTTTTTAAATTTGCCCAAGGCGGAAAAACGCGTCGCAGAGTTGTCAAACCAATTTGGCTTGAAGGTTGACCCGCGCGCGCATATTTGGCAGTTGTCTGTCGGCGAACAACAGCGCGTGGAAATTTTGAAAATGTTGTATCGCGGCGCCAACATCTTAATTTTGGATGAGCCGACGGCGGTGTTGACCCCGCAAGAAGCGCACGAGCTGTTCGAGACCCTGCGGAGCATGACCGCGCAAGGACGCTCGGTCATTTTCATCAGTCATCATCTCGACGAAATTTTGGAAATTGCCGACCGCGTGACCGTGATGCAAAAAGGGCGCGTCACCGCCGCAGGGGTTTCGCCGAAAGGGATGACCAAAAATGATTTGGCGCGCTTGATGGTTGGGCGCGATGTGGTCTTTGCCCTCGCCAAAAAGAAAATAGAGCCGGGCGATGTGGTTTTGGAAATAGAGAATGTGCGCGCGTTGAATGATCGCGGTTTGCCCGCGCTCCAAAATCTTTCGCTCCAGGTGCGCGCGAATGAAATTCTCGGCGTCGCGGGTGTGGCGGGAAATGGGCAGCGCGAACTTTCGCAAGTGATTACGGGCTTGCGGCCCATCGTGAGCGGACGGATTCATTTGGGCGCGTACGATTTGACCGACCATAGTCCGGGCGAAATTTTCAATCTCGGCGTCGGTCATATTCCCGAAGACCGCTTGGGTTCGGGTCTCGCGTCGGGTCTGGATGTGATGCACAATTTGATTTTGCGTCGTTACAAAGAACCACCGATTGCACGCGGCATTTCAATCAACTGGGGTGTTGCGGACAAGGTGAGCCAAAATTTGGTGGCGACGTTCGATATTTCGACTCCCGGCGTACACACACGCGTCGGCACGCTCTCCGGCGGCAACACGCAAAAAGTGATTCTCGCGCGCGAAATTTCCACGCGTCCCGATTTGCTCGTTGCCGTGCATCCGACGCGCGGACTCGATGTGGGCGCGACGGAAGCGGTGCACAAGTTATTGTTGCAGCAGCGCGAACAAGGCGCGGCGATTCTTTTGATTTCTGAAGATTTGGATGAGCTGCTCGCCATCTCGGACCGCATCGCCGTGATTTTCGACGGACAAATTGTTGGCGAGATGCCCGCGGAAAATGCGGACATTGAAAAAATTGGGTTGATGATGGCGGGGACAAGTGCAGAAACAAAATGATTGTTGAGTCAACCGCGGAACACGCTTCGTCGCGTCGTACGAACTTGCTTGTTCTTGCGTTTCTCGCGCTGGTTATCTTTTTTGCCTTTTTCCTCTACTGGCGCGAGATGGGATTGTACGAAGATGACTATGCGTTCATCGTACCTGCCATCAATGGGGATTGGCAATCTATTGGCACAGACATTCAAAGAAATTTCGTCACGTGGCCCCAGGGACGTCCGATTGGTTTTAGTCTCTCGCTATTGATTACGGGCATCACATTTCCGTTGGGTGGATTGCCGCTGACATATCTCGCGGCGTGGGCGGTCGCCACTCTCAACGCCTTTTTGTGCTATTTGCTTTTCCGACGATTTGGCTCGACTTTGTTTGCCTTTGTCGGAGCTTGTGTGTTCGCGCTCTTTCCGGCTGACACCACGCATTCTTTTCTGACGCACGCGTTCGGACTGCATACAGCGTTAACGTTCTTGCTTTTTGCAGCGCTTGTTTATTTTTCAAAATGGCGTTTTTTTTCCTATTTTGTAATCTTGGGCGCGCTGTTGACCTATGAATCTGCCTTTTTGCCTTTTCTTGGAATGCCGTTGTTGGAAACGCCATGGAATAGGCAGTGGGCGCGCCACGCAAGCTTGCACTTTTTCATACTCGCTGCCGTCCTCGCCGGTGATTTGATTCTCCGCCGCGCGCTCGGTGAGGGTCGTGTTCAAACGGAACTTGTGAATCCACTCTCCGTCGTTGGTCGGGTTCTCGCGAGTCTATTGCTTGGTCCGATTGTTGTGCTTGCGTCGTTTCCCTATCGCGCGCTTACACCGTGGCTGCAATTGCCTGATTGGACGCGTGGCTGGGTCGGATTTTTCCTGATTCTGTTTTTGGTTGGCTTGGCGCTCGTGGCAGCACATAGCGGGGTCCGTTTTTCATGGCGGTTGTTCTGGTCACGTTCATTCCGCCGCGTTCGCGAGATTGGCTTGTCCGCTATTTCGTCTGCAATTCACTTGCGCTTTGGTTTGAGTGCGCTTGCCATAATGGCATTGGGTTATGGATTGTCGTTCACACACTATCCACCCTTCGCATTGGAAGGACGCGCGACTTCGGTCCATTTGGGAGCGACACTCGGCGGCAGTCTATTCGTCGGTTGGCTCATCACGCTCTGTTTCCAACTTGCGGAGCGTATGCGGGCTGAAAGCATCGCCATCGCAGTCTGCGCTGTCTTTTTTGCATCGCTAGCGGCGTTTGGGCTGGTCGTCCAGCGCGATTTTGTATCGAGTTGGAAATATCAAAAAGAAATCTGGCGGGATGTTGTTGAGCTCGCTCCCGATTTGGAAGAGGGGATAGTGGTTCTCGTTACACCTCGGAATGTTCCGTTTATTCGCTTTATCTATGGAGATGATTGGGCAGAGGTCTTGATTCTTGAAAATCTGTTCATGTTTCCGAAAGCTTGGCAACCGCATCTTCCCATGCGTTTGACTTGGCCCGAAAATTGGCAAGACTATGTTTCGTCAACTCCCGATGGAATTGTTTTTGATCCGCCGGGGAGACCTGTAGAAAATGTGCCGCTTGAATCGGGCAAAGTGATTTGGCTGGAATTGGAGCCGGGGAAATCCTCTCGCCGCAGTGGCTCGCTTGCCATTCAGGGACAGACTATTTTGCTCAAACCGCTCGGCTCGGCTGTCCATCTCGCCAAGCAGCCATTGTATCCGTTGTTGATTAGCCAAGAACGCTGACAACAAAGCTGTGGCGAATTGCTGGAACGAAATGAATTTCCGCGCGCGCCTTCTCAAGCACGAACGACTCATCGGCACGCTTATCACGTTGCCGCTGCCCTCCATTGCCGAAATGTGCGCGGACGCGGGATTCGATTGGCTCTTTTTGGATATGGAGCATGGCGCGCTCGATTTGCATGATGTGGAACGCATCGCGCAAACGGTCAATGACCGCTGTCCATGCCTCGTGCGTGTTCCGACGAATGACCGCATGTGGATTGGTAAAATTTTGGATTTGGGCGTCGCGGGAATTATTATTCCGCAAGTGAATTCGGCGGATGATGCAAAACGCGCGGTGTTCGCCGCGAAATATCCGCCGCAAGGCGGGCGCGGCGTTGGCGTCGGACGCGCGTCGCGCTACGGCGCGAATTTGCAAAATTATTTGCAGAACGCGAATGACGAGACTGCGCTCGTCGCGCAAATCGAACATCGCGACGCGGTGGAAAATGTGCAAGCGATTGCGAACGTCGCGGGTGTGGACGCATTGATGCTCGGACCACTCGATTTATCGGGCAGTTTCGGAAAACCCGCGCAGATTGACGCGCCCGAAGTGCAGGCGGCAATTGCGCGCGTACGCGAATTTGGTATGGCGCGTAAAATTCCCATGAGTTTGTTTTGTCCCGATGCGGAACGCGCGCAGCGCGCGCTGCGTGAAGGATATACGCTCGTGCCGATTGCAACAGACAATTTGTTGTTTGTGCGCGCGGCGACCAATTTGATTCACATCGTCAAAGGATAGAGGTATGTCATGGCAGCCATTGATTCCATCAAACGCGAACGCAATACCAAAACGTACCAAGCGGGGGAAAAAATTTTTGCTGAGGGCGACACGGCAAACAGTATGTACGCGGTTGTGGAAGGGCAAGTGGACATTTGCAAAAACGAAAAGGTTCTCGAAACGGTTTCGCCGGAGGGTATCTTTGGCGAAATGGGTTTGGTGAACAACAAGCCGCGCATGGCATCCGCCGTCGCCAAAACGGCTTGCACCATCGTCGAAATCAATCAAGGCGATTTTTATTTTCTAATTCGGCACGCGCCGTTCTTTGTAATTCAGGTGATGCAAGTTTTATCCGAACGTGTGCGGCGCAACACAGAAGCGTGAGAGGAAAACATGTTGAAAGACAAGACAGCGCTCGTTACGGGCTCGACCAGCGGAATCGGTTTGGGAATCGCGCGCGCGTTGGCAGCGCAAGGCGCGAATGTGATGTTGAACGGCTTTGGCGACCGCGGCGAAATTGAACGCGCGCGCGCGGACATGGAACGCTCTTTTAACGTGCGCGTGATGCACCACGCGGCGAATTTGATGCACGCCACCGAAATTTATGAAATGGTGGAATGGACGTGCGCGCAGTTGGGACCGGTGGACATCCTGGTCAACAATGCGGGCATTCAATTCACGTCACCGGTGGAGGAATTTCCGCGTGACAAATGGGATGCCATCATCGGCACCAATTTGTCCGCCGCGTTTCACACGATTCACGACGCGCTCCCATTCATGCAGCGCAACAAGTGGGGACGCATTATTAATATCGCGTCGGTGCATGGGCTCGTCGCGTCGGTGAACAAAGCTGCGTACGTCGCCGCCAAGCACGGACTTGTCGGTTTGACCAAAGTGGTCGCGCTGGAAACGGCGGGCAGTGGCATTACGTGTAACGCCATTTGTCCGGGCTGGGTGCGTACAACGCTGGTTGAAAAACAAATCGAGGCGCGCGCATTGCAAGCGGGCGTTGACATTGAAACTGCGGCGGAGCAGCTCTTGATGGAAAAACAACCGTCGCACCAATTTGTGACCGTTGAACAGGTCGCGTCACTTGCCGCCTATTTGTGTTCGGATGCGGCGGCGCAAATCACCGGCGCGTCGCTGACGATTGATGGCGGGTGGACGGCACAGTGATTCAGTGTGATAGGGCGATGGTGCGATAGGGCTCGGTTATCAGTGTTGCGATTTGCGATACGTCACCTGCCATCTGCCAAAGGATTTTGCTATGTTTTCGCGAACAACATGTATTGGAATAATTCTGTTGACGCTCTGCGCGCTCGCCGCGTGTGGCAGCGCGAATACAACACCGTTGCCGCCGCTTCAAACGAAAATTGTCGTGCGCGATGACAAGTTCGAGCCGAATTTGTTGACCGGCAAAGTCAATCAACCGATTGAATTGACCATCGAAAATCAGGGTACGAAACCGCATTCGTTTGTGATTGACGAACTGCAGCTCCAAAGCGCGCCCATCGAACCGGGCAAGACGGCAGTTGTTACCATTCTCGCCAAGCAGATTCGTACTTATACCAACGGCGGCGCGTACATTTTTTATTCGGATGTGGCAGGCGACAAAGACGCGGGACTTGCGGGCAATCTTTCCATCAATCCGTGATTTTTTTCGCCCTCCCGCTTTTTTCCTTCGCCACGACGCGGAACGAGAATATGACCAGACCTCTTACATTGGACGCCGAAGACATTCGCATTTTTAGCGGCAGTTCCAACGCCGCGCTCGCGGCCGAAATCGCGCATTGTCTTGGTGTGCCCTTGAGCGAAACCAAGATTCAGCGTTTTCATAACGACAACCTCGAAATCCAACTCGCTACGAGTGTGCGTTCGCGTAATGTCTATATCATTCAATCGCTCACGCCGCCGGTCAACGAGCATTTGATGGAAATGTTGATGATGCTCGACATTGCGCGTTCCGCATCGGCAAAAGAAGTGCACGCGGTCATTCCCTATTATTCGTTCGCGCGCTCCGACAAAAAAAACAAGCCGCGCATTTCCATCACCGCGCGTTTGGTGGCGGACTTGCTCACTGCGGCGGGCGCAACGCATGTGTTGACGATGATGCTGCATTCACCGCAGGTGCATGGTTTCTTTAGCGTGCCGACGGACCCGCTCACCAGTCGCCCCGTGTTTCAAGAATTTTTCGCGCGTCAAAACTTGTCCGACACCATTGTCATCGCGCCGGACATTGGCAGCGCCAAATCGGCGGCGCGTTTCGCCAAAGATTTGGGCGGCTTGCCCGTCGCGGCGGGCAACAAGGAACGCCTCTCGGATACGCAAGTGGTGATTAGCGGCATCATTGGCAATCAATTGCACGGCTGTACCCGCGCGCTGATTTACGATGATGAAATTGCTACGGGCGGCACCATGTTGGAACTCGCCCAGCTGTTGGTGCGCGAAGGCATTCGCGAAATCCAACTCGTGTGCACGCACGGACTCTTTGCCAACAACGCGCTGGAGCGTTTGGGCGCCTTGCCCCAAGTCACCGGCATCGTCACCACCGACACCATTTACCATCCGCCCACGATGCTTCATCCCAAATTGCATATCGTCTCGGTGGCGCACGTGTTCGCCGACGCCATGCGTAAAAATTTCTTGGGCGAATCCATCGGCGACTTGTTTGTCTTTGGACACGGAGACGGCTAGCGTGTTGATGGCAAAAAAGCGCACAAAGAAAGATAGGCATGAGAATGAATCCCGCGCTCGCTGAAACATATCACGCGACCGAAAAACTTGACGCGTTGCGCGCAACAGAATACGCGCGCCTCGACGCGCAAAAGCACGTGTACCTCGATTACACGGGCGGCGGACTGTACGCGGAATCGCAACTGCGCGCGCACATGGACCTTTTGCGCGCACACGTTTTCGGCAATCCGCATTCGTCCAATCCTTCGTCTCAGGCGATGACCAATTTGGTCGAAGGCACGCGTAAATTCATTCTCGAATTTTTCAATGCCGACCCGCGCGAGTACGCGGCGATTTTTACATTGAACGCGAGCGGCGCCTTGAAACTCGTCGGCGAAGCGTACCCGTTCGCGCCGAACGACCGCTACGTTTTGACCTTTGACAATCACAATTCCGTGAACGGCATTCGCGAATTTGCGCGGCACAAAGGCGCACACGTCACGTACATTCCCGTGATTCTTCCTGATATGCGCGTAGATGCCGATGCGCTCATGGAAGAATTGGAGCGTCCGACTCCAAACGGGAATAATTTATTTGCATTTCCCGCGCAATCGAATTTTTCCGGCGTGCAGCATCCGCTCGAATTTATCGAACACGCGCACGCGCGCGGCTGGGATGTTTTGCTCGACGCCGCCGCGTTCACGCCGACGAATCGTTTGGATTTGTCCAAACACAAACCCGATTTTGTTTCGCAATCGTTCTATAAAATTTTCGGTTATCCGACGGGCGTTGGCGCGTTGATTGCGAAACGTGAGGTGTTACGCAAGTTGCATCGTCCGTGGTTCGCGGGCGGAACGATTACGGTCGCGTCCGTACAAGGCGACAAATATTATTTGAGCGAAGGCGAAGCGGCGTTTGAAGACGGCACGCTCAATTACTTGACGATTCCGGCGGTCGAAATTGGATTAAAGCACATTCAAAACATCGGCTATGACACGATTCACGAACGCGTCATGTTGCTCGCGGAATATCTGCTCGACGAATTGGGCGCCATGAAACATGCGAACGGCGCCACACTCGCGCGCGTGTACGGACCTATGGATACGCACATGCGCGGCGCGACGATTACGCTGAATTTTTATGACGCGCACGGACGCGCGATGGACCACCGCGAAATTGAACGGCGCGCGAACGCGCAAAACATTTCGTTACGCACCGGCTGCTTTTGCAATCCCGGCGGCGGAGAAATCGCGCTTGGCATTACGGGGACGGAACTCTCGCAATGTTTTCGCCAGCCCGGTCACGAATCGCGTTTTACGATTGACGATTTTCGCATGTGCGTTGACGGCAAGAGTTCGGGCGCAGTGCGCGTGTCATTGGGAATCGTGAGCAATGAAAAAGATGTAGAGACGTTCTTGGAGTTTGCAAAACAACTGTTGAGTTGACTTATGCCCCAAGTCAAGAATATTCCGGGTCCCTATAAATTTTTCTTTTATAGTTTTGATTGCAACGAACCCACACACGTTCACGCGCGTCGTGAAAGACTGTTGTACTCAATGTGCAACTCTTTCGCGGGACAAATGTCATTTCGAGCCGTCTTTGCGAGAAATCTCATTCGCACCTTGCGAGATTTCTCGCTCCGCTCGAAATGACAAAAGTGTTGCACATTAGGTTGTTGTGTAAATTTTGGCTTGAACCAGTTTCGCTTGCATCAAACGACGGATTCTCGCCGCGCGAAATCAATCGCATTCGGGCGTTGATTGTGGAACATTATGTACAGATATTGGAGGCATGGGATGAACATTGTGGAAATTGACCAACCGCGCATTATCGAATTAATGGTTACGGATGAAACGATTACGGCACAACTCGCCGACGGACGTACGATCAGTGTTCCTCTTGCGTGGTCATGGCGATTGTCGAATGCAACGCCCGAGCAACGCAACAACTTTGAAATCATTGGAAGTGGACAGGGTGTTCACTGGGAAGAAATTGACGAAGACATTAGCGCCATCGGAATGTTGACCGGAGTGCCCGCGCGTCCTCCAAAGGAAAAAACATTCGCACATACCAATTAGAATGACAACGGTCAGTTCCAAGCACCCAATCGAGGGGATACAAGCGGTGATTTGCGCGAGCAGCATTTATTTTTTTGCTGCTCGTTTTTGTCGTGCTGTTTATCACAGGTCTTGCGGCGCAGTATAAATTTTTGGATTGGGCGCGAGCTTTTTATTTTCGATTCAACGCTATCTTGGCTATGATATGGATTAGACCGGGCGGAAACGCGATTTTTGACAGGATTAACACGATTTTCTAAACTTGCGCGCGTTGCTCGAACGCGCCGCGCAAAATGCGGCACAAGCCATTGCGCAAGACCGCGAAAAAAACAAGGAGAACAAGTTTGAGTACTGTACAAGAGGCACAATTTACAAAGAATTCCAAATCACCGCGCGAGCGGTGGATTCGACTGGGTATTGTAGGCGTTTTGATTGTGCTCGCCGTTGCTGCCGTCGCATGTTCGATGATGCAGATGGGCGACGTACCAGCCGATCTGGATTACTCGACCACGCGCAGTTCCGAGCAAAATATGTATCGTGTCACCATCAAGCCCGACGCGAATCCGATTCCCATCAATCAAATCCACACGTGGATTCTGCATGTCGAAACGCCGGATGGCAAGCCGGTGGAAAACGCGCAGATTACGGTGAACGGCGACATGCCGCAGCACGGACACGGACTGCCGACGAAACCGCAAGTGACCGAATATCTCGGCAACGGCGATTACCGCGTCGAAGGCATGAAATTTCAAATGGGCGGTTGGTGGGTGATGGATTTCACCGTCAATCACAACGGCGCGAGCGATAAAGTCAGTTTCAATTTGAATTTGAAATAAGATGCGTGTACCTTTTATTACCCTCGTTCTTGGCGCGATTGTTCTGCTCATCTGCGGCTGCGGTGCAAGTGAGCAATGGACGCAAGCGGACAAGGAAAAATTGCGCGCGTTGTCTCTGATGAGTTTGCCGCCGCTGCGTCCCGACCCGACTAACCAATATGCGGACGATGAACGCGCCGCGCGGTTGGGACATGAATTATTTTTCGACACGCGCTTTAGTTCCAACGGTCAAGTCGCGTGCGGCACCTGTCATCTGCCCGAACAAGAATTTCAAGACGGCAAACCGTTGGCGCACGGAGTCGGCACGACGACGCGGCGCACCATGACGATTGTGGGCACCGCGTACAGCCCGTGGTTGTTTTGGGACGGACGCAAAGATAGTCAATGGTCACAAGCGTTGGGTCCGATGGAAAGTCCTGTCGAACACGGCGGCAACCGCACACAATACGCGCACTTGATTGAGCAGCACTATCGCGCCGAGTACGAAGCATTGTTTGGAAGAATGCCTGACCTTTCGCAATTCCCTGCGAACGCCGGACCCGTTCCCGACGCGCAAACGCGAAACGCGTGGTATGCGATGACGCCGCAACAACGCGACACGGTGAATCGAATTTACGCGAACATGGGCAAAGCGATTGCCGCATACGAACGCAAAATCATGCCCGGCGTCTCGCGCTTTGATAAATATGTCGAAGCAATCTTGAAGGATGATGCCGCCACCGCGCAGACGTTACTCACACCCGACGAAATCGCGGGGCTGCGCTTGTTCATCGGAAAAGCGAACTGCACAAATTGTCACAACGGCGCGCTGTTCACCAACAACGATTTTCACAACACGGGCGTCCCTGCCGTTTCCACACTGCCGGAAGACAAAGGACGCGCGGTGGGCGCCGCGCAAGTGATTCAAGATGAATTCAATTGTCTCGGTCGCTACAGCGATGCGAAACCGGAACAATGCGCGGAACTGCGCTATATCAAAGTGGACGCCCACGAAATGGAACGGCAATTCAAACCGCCGTCACTGCGCGGAGTCGCCGAACGCGCGCCGTACATGCACGCGGGACAATTCCAGAATTTGCAAGAGGTGTTGAATCATTACAACACCGCGCCGCAAGCTCCTGCCGGTCACAGCGAACTCAAGCCGCTCAATTTGAGCGCAACCGAAATGGCACAAATCATCGCGTTTCTCAAAACGTTGAGCGCGCCGCTCGCTACCGCGCCCGAATGGTTGGAGCATCCTGCACTGTCCACCACTCCATAGATTCGTCAACAACCGATATGACACAAATTCAAATCCGCCGCGCGTCGCCGAATGACGCGCAAGCATTCGTCGAAATTTTTTCTTCGCCGCAAGTGATTTGGGGAACGCTTCAGGTGTTGTATCCGAGCGTGGAAGAGTGGCGCAAAAAGTTGGAGCCGCAGCCCGACATCATTTCACTGGTCGCGTGTGTTCCGGACGCGTCCGGCAATGAACAGGTCGTCGGCTGCATCTCGCTGCATCTCAATCCGAATCGCGCGCGCCGCAAACATGCCGCCGGTTTGGGAATGGCAGTCCGCGAAGATTGGCAGGGCAAAGGCGTCGGCACGGCGATGATGCAAGCCGCCGTCGACCTTGCGGAAAAGTGGCTGAACATTTCGCGGCTCGAATTGCAAGTGTACGTGGATAACGAACCCGCGATTGCTTTGTACAAAAAGTTTGGTTTTGAAATTGAAGGCAGAATGAAACAGGACTCGTTCCGCGATGGCGAATTTGTGGATGTGTATTCTATGGCGCGCTTGAAGCGACCAAACGGTCGCGCGGAATAAAGGACGGCGCCATGTCCCTTCATTGAAGCGTATTTGATTTGCCGCTCACCTTATGGTTGCGCAGCTCCTCCGCGCAGCGTCTCGCGCACCTTCATCACGATATCCATCAGCTTGACCTCGTCCAGAAAATTTTCGTCGAGCTGTGCTTTGGGCGATGCCGAGTGATAGGTTGGAAACTCTTTGATGTCGCGCAAGTACAACGCACGCGCGCGTTCCGCCGCGTTGAGCGCAAAGGTTTTCAGCGCGTCGGGCGGTGTTTTGCCTGCCGCCACGTCGGGATATGCGAGCGCCGCGCCGAGCGCCAATGCTTCGGTTTGCGCGACGAGCAGCGTGAGATTGCGATGATAACAGCTCAGTTTGTGATTGCCGCGCCCCGGCGGTTTGATGAACCAATGCGGAAACCATACGACGCGCCCGCGCGGACTGTGATAAATGATTTTGGTCGAACCTTTATCGCTGTACGCCAAATTCAGGGCAGCAATGGGAGGCAACGCGGCGCGCTTGGCATCGTCCCACAGGGGGTCCCACGTACTCATGCCGTGCAGCACGCGATGCGGAAATGAATTGTCCTCAATCGGCAGCTGCGGATTCACGTTGAGCGTGTGAATGAATGTCGCAACAGAGAGCGGGTCTTGGAGCGCAATTGTCTGGGGCGCCGCATCCGCGAACACGCGCGTCAGTAAATCTTTCATAATGCGATTCGCCAGGCGGTCGAGTTTGAGCGCGCTCGTTGTGCCGTCGGGCAGCGTCACGTCAAAATTTTCATTCTCGCGCAGTTTGAACAGTTGCTCCATCAACTGCGGATAACGCAGTCCGTCTTTTTTTTCGGTGAGGTTCACCATGAACGCGAGCCCCACCGCGTGTGGGTACAACAAACCGTCCACAATAATTCCGCCGTTCAACCACGGCGCGCGAATTTTGTACGGCAGAACGATGCGCAGCGGCACCAACGCCTTCCACGCGTCCGCGCCCCTTACGGCGGCAAGCGGTTCTTCATCCCGATTCAAATAATAGTCCCAAAATTTGTGCAGATAATTTTCCTGCATCCAGTCCCACGGCGGCGTCAGATGCAGCGGGTCGCTCGTGTAGGCGCGATAGGCGGCAGCGCGCGCACTGAGGAGTTTGCCGCGTATGCTCGGGTCCGCTTTCGCTTGCTCGATGAGCGCGCTGTTGTCGGCATTCCATTTTTTTACGTACGCGGCGAGGTCGTCTTGCGCGGCGTCCCAATGCGCGGCGAAATCATTCTGGTTTCCCAAAAATGCCATCGGCGCGTTCGGCGCGCTGCCGTTGATTAAATCGGGAAATGCGCGCAGCCAAACAAACGATACGCGAAATTGTTTGGTGAGTGGGTCAGCCATTGACACGCCTCTTTCTTTTTGCTATCCTATCGGTGACTTTGTCTTTTTGTCCCTTTGAAGTGCAATTCGCATAGAGGGACTAGGCAGGTGAGCTCGATGGAGCTCACCAACTGAAATGGCGGTGTGAAACATCACCGCCATTTACTTTTTTGTGCGCCGCGCGTTATTGGTCGTTGACCAACGGGTCGGGCTGCGCGTGGTGCGGCTGCAACTCTGTTTTGTCCACGAGCGCGGGATTGCGCAACTCTTGGGTTTGGTCCCAATCCACCGTCGCCGCGTCCGCGTTGCCGATTTTTTCCAATACGTTTGCCAACGCGCGCGGATTCTTTTTTTGCCGCAGCGCGCTCGAGAGTTCATTCTTGAATTCGTCCGTTGGCATTTGCCAAAAGACGCGAATCTGCGGCATCACCCAAGTTTTCGTTGCATCACTGCTTGTGACGGGCAAGCGAAACACTTGCTGAATTTGCGCGGGCTGCCCTTGCGCCTGCTTGACATATTTGACCGGCTGCAAATTCAAACTCGCGTTGTAATTCCCCAACACGCGCAGCACATCGGCGGGCGTATCCACTTGGCTGATTTGCAAACCTTTGAGGCGTTCCGCTTCGCGCCGTTCTTGCCAACGCTTGATGCTTCCCCATATTGCCCACACCAGCAAGCCGAACAGCATCGCGCCGAGCCACAGCGCAATCAAATCGCGCAGTCCGTACGCTTGCAAATAATTGCGCGGCACAATCACGCCGGGCAGCAGCTGCGCTAACCACGTCGTCAGCGGCGTGTACACCAACAGCGCCAACATGGAAACGAGCACCGCCGCCAACCAAAATTCCGGTTTCGTCAAATCAAAACCGGGGTCGGTCTTGGGATACGCGCGGCGATACAACACAATAAACATCGCCACCGCAATAATGCCGGGCAGCAACAGCAGCGAAGGAATTTGAGCAAAACTCACAAATTCCTGCCCAATGACCTCGAAACTGAGACTGCGCGTGACGACGAGCGAGCCCTGCACTTGATTTGCATTGCGCGTCCATTCCGCTTGCACTTGATACACCAACAAATGTTTGCCGGGAACCACCGCGTCTTGCGCGCGGAATTGATATTCGAGCGCGCGCGTTTGACGCGCTTGCAAGGTGATGGGCAGGGCGGGCGTCACCGTCGGCGACAAGAACGACGGCACCGACAATTCAATATCGGTAATCGTAATCGGCACATCGGTGAGATTGCTGATACGCAAGTATGCCTGTCCCGTTTGTTGGTCTTTGAGAGTTTCCAGCGTTGTATCAATCTGCGCGTCCAGGATACTGCTCAACGGGTCGAGTTGACGTGCTTGAACAGTCACTTGCGCGAACGCGATGCCGGGAACGAGCGCGCTGTCCACTTGATACATATAGTCCGCGCGAAAATACAGTGTGCCCGCGCGCGGACCGCTGCCGACCGCTTGGACATCCACAAGCCAGGTCACCGCGCCGCGCGGTGACGCAGGCGGCGCGTCCGCGTGAATGATGGTCGCGATGCCCACATCCGTGAACGCGGTCAACGAAATCGCGCGCACTGTTGTTACAGGAATCGTCGCGACGACGACCAATTGAATTTTTTGATTTTGTGCGAGCTCGACGGAGGAAGGTGTGACGCTGAGGGAAACCGGAGGTGGGGGCGTTTGCGCGCGCACCGGCGAAACGTTGGCGAGCAGAGACCAACCCAAAACCAGCCACGCCGCAGTGGAGACCAGCAAGAAGATTTTTCGCATGGCTGCCTCGATTCAAGCGAGCGCTCAATATTGGCGCTCAAGTTGAAAGAACGTTTTCGGATGCGTTCTACTATTGTAGCAAATAAAAACCCGCGCGACACACTCGATTTTTTTTTGCGTTCCAATGTAGCACAAACACAAATTGGCGATGAATCGGCTACGTGGCAGGCGCCTGCCCAATCTGCCGCGCATTTCGTACGTGTGCGTTAAACGTGGTCAGGACTGCCAAGCCAATCAGCCACAGGGAAAAAAACGCGATGGCAACGTACACGCCAAAATGTTCAATCAGCAAACCCGAAATCGCCGCGCCGAGCGGCTGAAACCCAAACGCGGTCAAACGAAAGACACTGTTGACGCGTCCTTGCAGCGCGTCGGGAATGAGCGCGACGCGGTAACTGAACTGCACCACGTTGTAAACGGGTCCTGCCATCCACGATACGCCCATAATGAGACCCAAAAGGTAAAAGTGCGGCGCGAACGCGAGCAGCGGAAAGGTCAGCGCCATAATCCAAACCGTGACGATAATCACTTGCCCAAAGCGAAACCGTTTTTGAATTTGTCCGCCGATGACCGAGCCCGCAATCGCGCCGATGGCGCTCAAGGAGAAAATCAGCCCGACTTCTGCATCGCTCGCACCCAAATTTTTTGCGAGGACGATGATGATGAGCGTCGTCGGCACATTCGTAAAATTTAGTCCGCCCGTGCATAACGCCATGTAACGAATCAATGGTTGATGCCACAGCCAAGTCAAGCCCTCGCGAATCTCTTGAACGATATGCGTTTCTGTTCTTTTGCGCTCGGTCTGAAATTGTTTGCGAATCAAAAACAGCGAAACAACGGATGCCATATACGTAACGGAATCAAAGACGAACGGAAACGCGCGGCTGATTTGAAACAAGATGGTGCCGATGGAAGGCGCGAGAATATTGGCAATCGAAAACGCGACATCGTTTTGCGCGACGGCTTGCGGCAGTTGTTGTTTTTCCACCACGCGCGATAACGCCGCAACTTCGGCAATGTTAAAGAAAACAAACAACGAACCTTCGACGAGCGCGGCGATGTAAATTTGCCAAATCGTCAACGCATTGAACGCGAGCGCGATGGGAATGCTTGCGAGCGTGAGCGCGCGTCCGATGTCGCAATAAATCATTACGCGCTTGCGGTCCCAGCGGTCTACCAACGCGCCCGCCGGCAAACTGAAAATGATGTAGGGGATGGAGCCAAGCGCGCCCGCGACGCCCGCCGCTGCCGGGGAATTGGTCAGCGCGAGAATCAACAGCGGATAAACGATTTGTGTCGCGCCCGTGCCGATGATGGAAACGACGTTGCCGCTCCACAACAGCATGTAATCGCGATTGCGCCACAGCGGCGGCAAATTTTTGCGCGGTGCGAGATCCGATGGGTCAGGCGCGTGTACGACCTCAAATTCGCCAAGTACGGGTGAGGGTTCGAGTTCGGTTGTATCTCTATCCATTCAAGTGGTCTGCAACCTCATCCAACGTAATTGCCTTTTTCACCATACCCGCGCGTTCGTGCTTTGCCACAATTTTTAGTACGCCGCCTTTGGGCGCGCGTATCGTCCATTCGCATTTCGCGCGGTCTTCCGTGGGGTCCGCGTTCCATACGCTCACTACAATATCTTTGTACGCGCGTCCTTCGAGCTGTCCGATTTCTTCGCGCATTCTTCCCGTTTCGAGCGTCGCGCCTTCAGGCAGTTCAAGTTCGACAATCACGCCGCGCGTTACTTTTTTCTCTAACGCTTTTTTGGAAATGTACGTGGGCAGCCAACCCGCGTTTTGTACGACGACGCGCACGCGGTAGGTGTCGTTGCCAAGTGATTTGACACTCACATCATGCAGTTCCAAAACAGGTGAAATCAACGCGTGCCACAACAGCCATTTCGGAAACAGCGCGAGTTCCTTTTCCAAAAACTCGGGCGGCGGATTCCGCCAGCAGTACCCCACATCCCAACCGCCAATTTCGATTTCGCCCAACTGCGGATGATTAAACTTGTGCCATTCCACATAGCCCTTGCCGCCCAACACCTCGTCATTCCATTTCATCATTTTCTTGTCGTCTTCAATCGGATGCTCGCGGTCCCACTCGATGAATTTGTATTTCTCGATGCCCGCTTGCTTTTGCGGACTCCAAATTTCAACCGTCCAGCCGTACACGCCCATATGTTCGTACAGCCACGTGTCGAACGAACCCGTAATCACTTGCTTGGGATGATATTTGAAATCGTGAAACACCGAGACGTTTGGATACCCGGTGATTGCCGTACCTTTATCGCCAATTTTTTTGAACGTCCATAAATCTTCGGCGGGCATTTCGTCGTCGGAACGGTCATCGTACGGGCGCAAGAGAACGCCGCTCCACGTGTGAAACGCGATGCCGCCCGTAATGTTCGGATGCGTCGAAATAAATTGCGTGAGATTCCGCACTTCGGGTTCGCTCGTGGGAAACGGACCCGCGCCCTTTTGTTCGCCCTCTTGCCGCCAATTCATTGGAAAATTGCGGTTGAGGTCGAGCCCTTCTTTAATCGGCGCAAGTCCGAACGTCACACCGTCGTAATTTTCCAAACGTCCTTCAGGCATCACGCGATAGTACGTGCCGCCGACCTCGGTGGGTTCGCGTTGAACCAAAATGCGCGGGTCATCGGGATGCGCTTTCCACGGGCCGTTCGGGTCAACGATACGCATGTTCAACAAACGTCCGTCGCCGTCAATATCCTCGCGAATCAATCCCTCAATCGGTTCTTCGTCAAACGGATACGGACGCGTGGACGAACGAATAATTTTTGGTTTGTCCGCGAGCGCGAGTTCCGCGCCGTCAGGATTCACGCGCGGGCAAATGTAGAACGCGCGTGTGTCGAGCGCGCGCGTTACTTCTGCATCCTTGCCATAATTCGTCAACAAATAGTTGATGAAATAAATGCACGCCGACGCGGGCGAGACTTCGGACGCGTGAATGTTGCCGTCAATCCAAAACGCAGGTTTCTCTTTGTCCGAACCCGTCGCGGAATTGGTCAGCGTCATCAACCAAACCTCGCGTCCTTCGTAACTCTTGCCGATGCTTTCGATGCGCGCAAGATTTGGAAATTCATTCGCGAATTCGTTCAGAATCCGCGTGAGTTCATCGTACTTGTAATAGTGGTCAAAGGTCGGCATATAGGTATCAGGGAGTAGGTAGCAGGTAGCACGGAGGTTGTTCCCTGCTACCTGCTACTTGCTACTTACTACTTGCGTTCTCAAAAAATCGAATATAACTCTCGATGCCGCGATAAAAATTCGGCAGATAAAAATGTTCGTTCGGTCCGTGCGTGCCGTCATCGGCGAGACCGAAACCCATCACGACAACATCAATCCCCAATTCATCATTGAGCGAGTTGGTGATGGGAACGCTCCAGCCCAAAAGTTGAAATACGGGCGCGACTCCGAATGTTTCTTGCAATGCCTCCGACGCCGCGCGCACAAAACGCGAATCGCGATTCAATAAAACAGGTTCGCCCGACGCGAGTTGTTTTACATTCCACGTTACGGTGTTCGGCGCGTGCGCGCGCAAATATGCTTCGAGTTGCTGTCTAATTTTTTCGGGACGCTGATTCGGCACGAGGCGCATGGAAATTTTCGCCATCGCTTTCGCGGGCAGAACCGTTTTGGAACCTTCGCCGATGAATCCCGCGTACAAGCCATTCACTTCTAACGTTGGGCGCGCGCCCGTGCGTTCGACCACCGAAAAATTCTTCTCGCCCCATAATTCCTTCACACCCGCCGCGTTCGCCCACGATTCATCCGTAACAGGAAAGCGTTTCAATTCCGCGCGTTCGTCGTCGGACAATGCGCGCACGTCAGCATAAAAATTTGGCAGCGTCACGCGTCCATTCGCGTCGTGCATTCCCGAAATCAAATCGCACAACACTTGGGCGGGATTGTGAATCGAACCGCCAAACAAGCCCGAATGCAAATCTTGCGCGGGACCGTGAACCCAAATTTCAAAATAGCACAAGCCGCGCAAACCGTACACGATACTTGGTATGTCGCGCCCTGCCATTTGCGAGTCCGTGTTGAGCGCGACATCGCATTTCAACAATTCTTTATGCTCGCGCAAGAACGACGCAAAGTTTGGGGAACCAACTTCTTCTTCCCCTTCGACAATCACTTTCACATTCACGCGCAGTGAATTTGTTTTCAACAGTGCTTCGAGCGCTTTCATCACCGCGAGCGTTTGCGCTTTCATGTCCGACGCGCCGCGCGCGTAAATTGTATCGTCAATAACTGTCGGCTCGAACGGCGGTGTGCGCCATTCGTTTAACGGGTCAACGGGCTGAACATCAAAATGTCCGTACACCAAAATCGTCGGCGCGTCGTCCGCGTGTAGCCAATCGGCATATACGAGAGGTTGTCCGCGTCCCTCTGCCGTCGGCATGATGGCGATGTTCTCCATTCCCATCGCGCGCAAATTTTCCGCCACCCATTCCGCGCCGCGCTGTACATCCGCGCGATGTTCGGAGAGAGTGGAGATGGTGGGGAGGGAAAGAAAGGTTACGAGTTCGGAGAGATTTTTTTCGCGCTGCTCACCGGCATAAAGAATTGGGTTCATAAAATTGTCGCCTATTTTTAGATTCGCATGAATTCGCGTGGATTCGCGGTTTCTCTTTTTTTACATCGTCACACGCGCCGCGCGCGCTTGCGCGACGATATTTTCAATTTGCTTCAAATGCGAATCGTCATGCACGAGTCCCGCGACAAAACGCGAAATGCAATTGTGTGTCAAGCCCGCGCGCGGCTCGTATGTATTTTCCAAATGCGGCGGTCGTGACCACATGTCGAGCGATGCCAAACGCATCCGCCGCGACTCTTGCAAGCGTTCACGGCATTGTTGAATCGTCGTCACATTCTGCCAGGGGATTTCGTAGCGCGCGCGTCCGCCCCGCCATTTCACGCCGCGCGCCAGTTCCGCTGCGAGAAACGCGGACTCTTCCGCCGACGCGGTCGTGTGAACGATGACATGTCCCAGCGTCCATGCCAAATCTACTTCATCGGGATTTTCTGCGTACGTATCATGCGCTTCGGGGTCACTCGGCACAAATGTCACATCCGCGTCATCACAATCCGCAATGAGTGACAACATGCGGTCAATCATTTCATTCGTCAGTTTTGGTAAATCAGCTGGCGAAACATTTTCGCGTTCGACCAATTGCTTGGTGGTGAGTTGTCCATTGTGGACAGGAGAAAAGTCAAGCATGTATTTTTACGTTGTCACCTTTTTCAAAAGTTCATTCGCCCATGCCGCGTCCGCTTCATTCAACGGCGGCACAGGCGGTTCCGCATAATTGAGAATCAAATCATACCCCGCGCGTTCGTACACGCCCGCGAGCAATTCATTCAAATTCACAAGCGGTTCTTGGTCATCGGGCAAAAGCGGCAGAGGAAAAATCGGAATCGCTTGCTGCACACCGAATGGATAGAGCCGCGCGCGATTCAAGCGCGTACGATGGCGCGCCAAGATGCAATACGCGGAATCAATCTCATCCGCATAGGGCATCGGTGGATGCGCGCGCAGCAAATCTATCTCCACCAAATTCACTTCCGTTTCTAAAAGTTCTTCGCGTTTTTGGATATAGGTCTCGCGGTCACGTCCGGGCTGTTTGTTCGCGTGCGACAAAATTTCAATCACCGTAACAATTTCACCTGCCGGCACAAGCCGCACCACCAAATAGTTTTCAATTAGTGGGTCGTCGCGCAACACAACTTCTGTAAAAGGTGCAGGTGCAATTGCCGCAGAGGTTTGAACAGGCGCGCCGCCACGGTCAATGATGGTCACATCGGGATAACGCGATTTGCGTCTTTCATCAGGAATAGAAATGTACGTGTGCGTTTCAACTCCGACAAAATAGCGCGGACGCAAACGCGTTGCCAAATCTTCAGCGAGCGCGATGCTCAATCGTTGATGAACATCATGCCACAACAAAGGATTCTCCAACCACGGATTCATTCCCGGAAATGGATATGTCATACTCCACCTGCTTTCATCCTCGTTAACGCGCCCAGTCTCTAATCTCCAGTCTCCAATCTCGAAACGCATACATGGCACTACAAAACTACATCCCTCCCCGCGCGCATCGCCAACAACAACGCGTCTTGGTCAACGGGCAAACGTTTCACGCGCACGCCGCACGCATTATAAATCGCGTTTGTAATTGCGGGCGTGGTGGGAATCGAAGAAATTTCGCCGACACCTTTCGCGCCGTACGGACCCGATGAAATTTCATCCTCGACGAGAAATGAAACAATTTCGGGCGTGTGTTTGATGCTCGGCATTTTATACTTTGCCAAAAGGTCTGTCCACACCTTGCCGTGTTCGACAATGTATTCTTCCGTGAGCGCGTTGCCGAGACACATCATGATGCCGCCTTCCACTTGTCCTTGCAGCGCTAGCGGATTCAACGCGCGTCCAATGTCCGTTGCGGTCACAATTTTCAAAACATGCACTTCGCCCGTGTCCGTATTCAATTCAACCAACGCCGCTTGCGCCGCGTACGAAAATCCAAAGTGCATGTCGCCTTCTGTGCCGAGCGGTTTCGTCGCGGGCGCGAGATATTCGTGCAGATAACGCGTGGGGCGATTTTCCGCGCGCGCTTTTTTCACCAATTCCGCAAATTCCATTTTGTGTCCGTTGCGGCTGACGTAACCATCTTTGAACACCAATTGTTCGGGCGCCGCGTCCAGTTCTTCGCTCGCGGTTTCTGCCAAAATTTCGCGCATCCCTTTTGCGGCATACCGCGCGGCGTTTCCCGTAACGAATGTTTGACGCGATGCTGTCGTCGGTCCGCCATCGGGTGTCAAATCCGTATCGCTCAACAACACGCGCACGCGTTCGTACGGCAAACCCAATTCTTCCGCCGTAATCATCGCGAGAATTGTCGGAAGCCCTTGCCCAATTTCTGCCGCGCTCGTACGAACCTCTGCCGTGCCATCTTCAAACACTTCCACTTCTGCCGCGCTTTTATCGGGCGCGCCGCCGCCGAGTCCCGTGTTTTTGTACGCGCAGGCGAAACCCCAGGCGCGGAGATTGGAGACTGGAGACTGGAGACTCGAGTCTCTAGTCTCCAGTCTCTCGCGCTTCACTGTCTCTTCCACCAACCGAATACACTCCAACAATCCCGCGCTCTCTTTCACCACTTGCCCCGTGCTCGTCGTGCTGCCGATGGTCAACGCATTTTTTCTTCGCAACTCGAATGAGTCCATGTTCAATTTATGCGCGAGTTCGTCCATGTTGGATTCGACGGCGAACGTGGATTGGGTGACGCCGAAACCGCGAAACGCGCCCGCAGGCGGATTGTTCGTGTACATCGCGTAACAATCAATTTTCACATTTTCGATATTGTACGGACCCGCCGCGTGTGTCGCCGCGCGCGTCATCACTTTGTCGCCGAGTGAAGCATACGCGCCGCTGTCACCATAAATTGTCGCGTGCGAGGCAATTATCGTTCCATCTTTTTTCGCGCCTGTTTTCAATTTGATAATGGTGGCGTGTCGTTTCGGATGAAACACCAAACTCTCGTGACGCGAGTACAACATTTTCACAGGACGCTGCGTTGCTTTCGCCAACAACGCGACATGAATTTGCGCGGCGATGTCTTCTTTGCCGCCGAATCCTCCGCCAATCAACGCGCCGCGCACGCGTACTTGCGATTCAGCAATATCCAACGCCGCCGCGATTTGCCGACGGTCCTCGTACGGAATCTGCGAACCGACAATCACTTCAATACGCCCGCTGTCAAGCGGGCGACCAATCGCACATTCGGGTTCGAGAAATGCTTGCTCGTAAAACGGCGAATGATATTCGTTTTCGACAACAATGTCCGCGTCCGCGAAACCTTTTTCAATGTCACCCTTTTCGACGTGAATGTGTTTCAACAAATTGCCGTGTCCCGTACCATCATTCACAATAATCGTTTCGGGTTTCAACGCGTCAATGGGATTGTCCACAACGGGCAATTCCTCGTACTCGACCTCAATCAAATCCAACGCGCGCTGCGCAATTTCGCGCGTGTCCGCCGCCACAATGGCAACTGCATCGCCTTGATAACGCACTTTGTCGTAACACAGCACGGGCCAATCGTTGTAAATCAAACCGTGATGTTTTGAACCGGGAACGTCGTTGTGCGTCAACACCGCGCGCACGCCGTCCAACGCTTTCGCTTTCGACGTATCAATGTTCAAAATGTTCGCGTGCGGAAATTTTGCGCGCAGCGTCGCGCCGTGCAGCATATTCGGGAAAACGTAATCGTCCGTATATTTCGCCGCGCCAGTTACTTTTGCCACCGCATCAGGACGCGGCATTGGTTTGCCGATGATGTTGAGTGGTGATTTGGTCGTTGGGAGATTCGGAATGGGAGATTGGAGACTGGAGACTGGAGACTGTTGACTGATTTCTTGTGCTGCAAATCGAATCGCATTCATAATCGAAACATAGCAGCCACAGCGACAAAACGTATCTTTCAACGCAACCTTGATGTCGTCGTCCGTCGGATTTGGATTTTCATCCAGCAGTGCTTTCGACTGCATCAAAATTCCCGGCGTACAAAAACCGCATTGCGTCGCGCCTTGATGAATGAATTGGGATTGTAACGGGTGCAATTCACCACGCTTCACATCTGACGTTTCACGTTTGACGTTTGACGCATTGCGTTCCTCGTCTGTCGTCTGTCGTCTGGCGTCTGCGTTCTGTTTCCACGTCTTCGCCAACCCTTCAATCGTCAGCACCTCCGCGCCTTGTGCTTTGAGCGCGGGATAAATACACGAATCCACTGACGTACCATTCACGATGACGGTACACGCGCCGCACTCGGCTTCATCGCAGCCGATTTTCGTTCCCGTCAAACCGAGCTTGTAGCGCAATACGGACGCGAGATATTCATTCGCTTCGATTTCGACGGAAACGGGTTTGCTATTGACCGAAAAATTTAAGGTTGGCATCTGAACCTCCACTGTACGGAACGAACGCCGTTTCGTTCCCCATTCGTTCCTCATTCGTTCCCCATTCGTTCCTCATTCGTTCCCCATTCGTTCCCATACGCGCGAACGGAACGTTGCGGCGAACGTTCCCTACAATTCTAATACCATTCGCACGGGCAAATGGTCGGACGCGCGTTGAACGCCTAAAGGCGTTATTACGACATTGCACGCGCGTATATTGTGACGCAATGTGTCATTGACGAAAAAATAATCGAGACGCACGCGCGGCGGATTGGGCGGCAATGTAAAGCCGTGTTCGCGCGGATGCAATGCACGAAAACAATCCACAAAATTTTCCGCGCGCAATTTTCCAATCACCTGCCGCGCAATCAAGCCGCCCTGCAAAATAACGGACGCGCGCACTCGCCATGGCAAGCCGCCCAAATCTACCGCATCGCCTGGCGCAATCGAATTGAAATCGCCCGCGAGGACAATTTTTTCCGCACGCAATTCTTTAATCTGTTTCAGAATCAAGTCCAATTCGCGCAAGCGGTACAATTCGACAAAAAGCGTGTATGCGGGCGCGGCGAGGTGAATTCCAAAAATCGCAAATGTTTGCGCGGGCGCGTATTCGAGCGTCGCTTGCAAGCACGTGTGCCGCAAAACGCGCGGATGAAAACTCGACGCCTTTAAAATCGGCAAACGCGAGAGTAACGCGATTGTACGCGGACTGTTGCTTTCGGCGATGAAATAATTTGCTTTTAGACGCACAGCGAGTTCGACAACAAAATTTTTTTCCACAACCTCTTGCAGCAAAATTACATCCGCGTTTTGTGCCGCAATAATCTCAGACAAATCATTTTCACGTCCGCGTCCGCCGTCAAGAATGTTATACGTCAAAAATATGACGTTTGACGTTTCACGGTTCACGAACGGTTTCAATGCACGCTTCCATGATTCGACGCGCGTTCGATTGCCGTTCGTAAGGTCTGCTCCAACAACATCGGCAGTAATTCCACGCGATATTCTTTCGTCGCGCGATGCGCGGATGTGCGCGGCGATACTTCACTCAACAAAATCTTTGTCGCCTCTTGCAACACCGCCTCATCCAAAATTTTCCCGCGCAAGAATTCTTCCGTCCGATTAGCACGAAACGGAATCGGCGCAACAGGTCCCGCGCTAATCGCGACAGTCTCCAGTCTCCAATCTCTAATCTCTAATCTCACCGCCATTCCCAAAATTGGCAGTGCGACGCCTTGCGGACGCATCACACGCGCGAACGCACTTGCCTCATTTGCTCCACACGGACGAAACCGAATTGCCGAAATCATTTCGCGCGTCGAATCCACCGCGCTTGTACCGGGTCCGAGAAAAATTTCCGCCAGCGGTCGCCACTGATTCCTGATGGCTGGAGACTGGAGACTGGAGACTAACGCATCGCCCTCCAACGCCATCAACGCCACTGTTCCATCCGCTGCGGGCAGCGCGTGCGCGACATTGCCGCACAACGTTGCCACATTCCGCACCTGCGGTCCGCCGACGACGAAACTTGCTTCGGCGAGCGCGGTCGCGCGTTGTTGAATCAATCTGGAATTGACGATTTGTGTGTGCGTGACGCCGCAGCCAATTTCGATAAAGCCATCGCGTTCGACAATTTCGTTCGCACCCGCGATTTTTGTCACATCAATCAACGCGTCGAAATGGGGACGATGCCCTTCATACACTTCCGCCTGTGTGTCCACCAACAAATCGGTGCCGCCCGCAATCACGCGCGCGCGTCCGTCGTACTGCGCCAACAATGCGAGCGCTTCATTTACCGTCGTCGGCAAATGATAATTTTCAAAAACTTTCATCATGGGAAATTGCTGTTCAAGCAAGCGAGTTGCTAGACAACAATAGGTGAAAACGAATCAATGGCACTTTCCGAGCGGGGATGCCCGAACGCCGTGCAGTGTTCTTTACTGCGACGACCATTGATTGGAGTGAAATGATTGTAGCACGACTTGCTGTATTTACGATTTCTGATTTTTGATTGCTCATTACACCTCGCATTTTTTCAGCAAATCAAAAATCAGAAATTTACAATCATAAATTCCTCCGCGCCCCCGCCATCATCAGCCCCAATTCTTCAACCGATGTATCAGACGGGACGATGCCGACGATTTCGCCTTCGTACATCACCGCGATGCGGTCCGACAAGGCGCGCACTTCTTCCAAATCTTCGCTGATTAAAAGAATCGCGGTGCCGTTCGCGCGCTGCTCGAGCAGTTTTTTGTGAATGTATTCCGTCGCGCCAATGTCCACCCCGCGCGTTGGCTGCGCGGCGACAAGCACGCGTGGCGCGCGGTCCAATTCGCGCGCGAGAATCAATTTTTGAATGTTGCCGCCCGACAAACTTTTTACGGGTGTGTCGAGCGAAGGGGTACGCACATCGTACTCGCGTACCAGTTTCGTGCAATGCTCATTGATTGCGGCAAAATTGAAAACGCCGCGCTGTGCCAGCGGCGGATGCGCGTGCGTTTCGAGAATCGCGTTTTCGGCGACGGAAAATTCGCGCACGACGCCCATCGCCATCCGTTCTTCGGGAATGAACGCGACGCCTGACGAAATAATTTGCGCGGGCGATTGATTCGTCACAATTTTTTCGCTCACGCGAATTGTGCCTGACGAAACGCGTCGCATTCCCGCAATCGCTTCCGCAAGTTCGCGCTGCCCGTTTCCCGAAACGCCCGCGATGCCGAGAATTTCGCCCGCGCGCACTTTAAGCGAAAATTTTTTTACCGCGTTCAATCCCTTGTCGTTCGGGACGCCAAGATTTTGAATCTCCAACACCACTTCGCCTTGCGTCGTCGTCGGCTTGTCCCAATGCGTTATCACATCGCGTCCAACCATCATGCGCGCGAGTTCTTGTTGATTGGTTTCGCGCGTGTTCACCTGTCCAACGACGCGTCCATCGCGCAGCACTGTCACACGGTCGCTGATTGCCATGACTTCGTACAATTTGTGGCTGATGAAAATGAGCGCGTTGCCCGCATCACGCAAACGTCGCAGAATATCGAAAAATTCCGTGACCTCTTGCGGCGTTAACACTGCCGTCGGTTCGTCGAGAATCAACAGCGACGCGTCACGATACAACGCTTTGATAATTTCCACGCGCTGCTGCTGCCCCACCGCGAGCTGCCACACCAACGCGTTGGGTTCCACATTCAAACCATACTGCGCGGCGAGTTCGCGCATTCGTCTGCTCACCACGTCGAGGTCGGTGAGCGGACCGCGCGATGATTTCAAACCGAGCGCGACATTTTCGACGACGGTGAAACCCGGTACGAGTTGAAAATGTTGATGAATCATGCCGATGCCGTGCGCGAGCGCGTCGGCGGGGGAACGCAAGTCCGCGCGCGCGCCGTTGATGAAAATTTCGCCTTCGGTCGCGCGATACATGCCGTACAAAATTTTCATCAACGTCGTTTTGCCCGCGCCGTTCTCACCGAGCAGCGCGTGAATTTCACCCGCGCACACATCGAGATTCACGCAGTCATTCGCCAAAACGCCGGGAAAGCGTTTGGTGATGTTTTTCATCTCGACGGTTTGAATCATTGTGCTGCGTGCGATAGTGCGATAGTGCGATAGTGATGCAATCACTCGTCAACTATCGCACTATCGCACTACAAAACTATCTCACTATTTCACACCGGTCTGAATACTTCCGTCTTTCAAACCCGCGATGGTTTTGTCCGCGAGCGCTTTGACATCCGCATTCAAGCTGTACGACGGATTGTACTGCATCACGAGTCCGTTGTTTTGGAACGTCATCGTGTACACTTCGCCGCCGCGCGTGCCTGCGCTGATTTTGTCCATCATGCTTTTTAGCGCGATGGTCCAATCATACACTTGACTTGCAACGACAATGTTTGGCGCGAGCGATGCCTGGTCGGACTGATTGCCGAACCACAAAACATTTTTGTCTTTGGCAACACTGACCGCGCCGACAACACTTTGCGACGTTCCCGTCAACGCGTCCGCGCCCGAAGCGATTTGCGTTTGCGCCGCTTGCGACATGAGCGCGACATCGCTAAAGGAATTGGTGAACGTCGTTTGCACTTTGATATTCGGGTCGGTGGCTTTTGCGCCTGCCTCAAAACCTTTGATGGTCAGTTGTCCGTCGCCCGCAGGAATCGGACCGAGCGCGCCGAGAATTTTCGATTTGGACAATTTCGCCGCAATGACGCCTTCGACATAGCCGCCCTGGTCGGAAGCGACGGTGTACGCGAATACGTTGTTGATGCCTTTGTCTTTGAACGTATCTACTGCCGTGCCCCACGCGAACGCGGTGTTTTGAAAATCGGGCGCGATGTCTTGCAAGGGCGCGCCGTATTGCGAACCGTGCGCGATTACGAGGTCATATCCTTTTGTCGCGTAATCGCGGAGCGCGGTTGCCGCGTCGGTCACGTTAAACATATTTTCGGAATAGACAAAATCAAACTTGTCTTTGCCCATTTCCGTTTGCATTTTTTTCATCGCGTCCACCATGCTTTGGCTGAACGCGAGGTCATTCGCCGCGCTGGGCATCACCACCGCAACGCGAAATTGTTTTGCTTGCACCGTCGGTTGCACGGCAGGCGTCTGCGCGCACGCGACGAGCGCGAGAATCGCGACGAGCGCGAGTGCAAAAATAAAATAACGGGTCTTCATTTTTTCTTCTCCTCTTTGAGAATGGTAGCAGGTAGCAAGTATTAGATAGTAGGTGGGTTACTTGCCGTGCTACGTGATATATGCTACTTACTACTTGCTACCTATTACTCCCCTCTTTCAAACGGTTTCGTCAGCGCGGTCGGCTGCGTTACGATTTGCCGCGCTGCGAAAATCAACGCAATGATAGTTAATAAATAGGGCAACATTCCGGCAATGTCCGATGGCACCGCGATGCCGAGCGTTTGAATCCACAATTGCAGCGCGCTCACCATACTGAATAACAGCGCGCCGAGCATCACGCGAAACGGACGCCATCCCCCAAAGTACACCAACGCGACCGCGATGAATCCCAAGCCGCTCGTCAAATTTTGTTGAAAGATATTCAACAGCGCGATGGAAAGTGACGCGCCCGCGATGCCCGCCATCATTCCCGCAATCGTGACGGTGATATAACGCACGCGCGCGACGCTGATGCCGAGCGAGTCCGCCGCTTCGGGGGTTTGTCCCACCGCGCGAATTTTCAACCCGAGCGTTGTTTTGTTGAGAATGAACCACGCGAGCGGCACGCACGCGAACGCGCCGTACACCAAGATGTTTTGGCTGAACAAAATTTGTCCGACGACGGGCAGATTGCTCAACGCGGGAATATCCAAACGCGGCACGCCATTTATTGCTTTCGGCGTTCCGACGAAAACCAAAAATAACAAATCGCTCAACCCCAATCCAAATAAATAAATGCCGATTCCACTAATCCCTTGTTCCGCTTTCAACGTCACACTAATCACTGCGGTAATCAACCCCATCAACGCGCCAACCAACGCAGCGACGACGAGCGCGAGTACGACATTATTCGTCGTGAGCGCGATATAGTACGCGGCGAACGCCGCTATCAGCATCACACCTTCGACACCCAAATTCAACACGCCGCTGATTTGACTAAACATTTCGCCGATGGACGCGTAAAGGTACGGCGTCGCGAGTTGAATCCCCGACGCGAGAATGCCGATGATGACGGCGGGAGCGAGGAGTTGTTCGAGCATGAGTCGGTAAGCGGTTGGCGGTAAGCGGTAAGCGGTTTTCAGGAACCAGTATTGGATGAATCGGCGTTGACGTTTCACGTTTGACGTTTCACGCTTGACGCTTCACGTTTCGCGTTTCACATCTCCACTCCACCTTCTGCAATTGCTACATTTTGTTGTTGTGCGCGTTCGAGCATGACGCGCTGCACCGCACGCCGTCGCGCCCAAATTTGCGAAGCGACGACAAAAATGACAACCAAGCCGTCGAGCGTTGTCACGAACGCGCCAGGTACTTGGACCGTTCGCTGCAAACTGTTTGCGCCGGTAAGTAACGCGCCAAATAAAAATGACGCGGGAATCACGCCGAGCGGATGCAGTCCGCCAAAGAGCGCGGCGACGATTCCATTAAAGCCCGCGCTGCCTGTGAAACCCGTTGCGGAACCGTCGGTGAACAAACGATGATTCACGCCCAACACTTCGACCGCGCCGCCCATTCCCGAAAGCGCGCCGCTCAACGTAATCGCGAGAATCTGATACCGATTCACCGCGATGCCCGCGTATTTGGATGCGACGACATTGAACCCCACCGCGCGAATGCGATAGCCAATCGTCGTGCGCCACAACAAAAAATACACCAACACCGCGACAATGACGCCGAGCAAAATTCCAAGATGCAAACGCGTCGGCACAAGACGCGGCAAATCTGCCCACAACGGAAAACGCTGTGTCTGCGGAATGCGAATCGCGTTATCGAGCGTCGTCGGGTCCATCAAGACGCCGTTGAGAAAAAACGTCATGATTTGGACCGCGATGGCATTGAGCATCACGGTACTCAACACTTCGTTCACGTGAAAACGCGCTTTGAGAAATCCCGCGATGCCGCCCCAAAATCCGCCGCC
>JAKOPZ010000290.1 GCA_029778615.1 Chloroflexota bacterium
AGTTTCGTGTTTGCGTAATGCGGTCGGTCGGACAATACTGCGAAAGAATCGAACTTACGGTATGATAGATACGCTGGCTGTTGCTCATGGGAGTCACTCCGTTGGGATGAGATTGGGTTTGGGTAGACCGCAATTTTATCCCGGGTTGTGCTCTCTTACCGAGCGCAGCCAGCCATTTATTCAAAAGTGAAAGTCACTCAAATGGTACACCTCAAATTTTTTCGCGCTTTGAGCATCGTCGCTTGCGTCCTCGTCGGGGCAATCTTTTTCCCACTCGCGTCAAGTAATACGGCGCAGGCAGACGCGCTGCCGCAAACGAACGCGCCCGCGCCACTCGCCCGACCGAACGCCGCGCCTTCCGACGATTTTGTCATTACCATCAAAACCGACAACGCCGGAACTTCGTCCAACACCCAATTCGCCATCCCGACCACCGGCGGCGGCTATAACTATAACGTGGACTGCAACAATGACGGCTCGAACGAGGCCAACGCGCAGACGGGAAGCTATACGTGCAGTTAGGGCGCGGCAGGGACCTACACCGTCCGCATCAAGGACAACACGGGATTGAAAACAGGATTTCCGCGCATCTATTTCAATGGTGGCGGCGACAAACTGAAGCTGCTCACCATCGAGCAGTGGGGCACGGGCACATGGACCTCGATGCAGAGCGCGTTCGCCGGCTGTGCGAATATGATTGTACAGGCAAGCGACACGCCCGACCTTTCCGGCGTGACCGATACGAGTCGCATGTTCAATGGTCCCAGCTCGTTCAACCAGAGCATTGATAGTTGGAACGTCAGCAACGCGACTACAATGAATTCAATGTTCGAAGACGCCACCGCGTTCAATCAAAACCTCCGTAACCAATATGTATTTCATGTTCGGAGGAGCGGCGGCGTTCAATCAGCCCATCGGGAATTGGAACACCACTAACGTGACAGACATGAGCGGGATGTTTTATGACGCCCCCGCCTTTAACCAAAACATCGGCAGTTGGAACACCTCCAACGTAACGTCCATGTATGATATGTTCTATGGCGCGCTCGCGTTCAATCAGAACATCGACAGTTGGAACGTGACGGCACTTACGAAGGCAGACCGAATGTTCCAGGACGTCATCTTTTCCACGTCCAACTATGACACGCTGCTCAACGGTTGGGACGCGCAAGTGTTGCAGAGCGGCGTCACCTACGACGGTGGCAACAGCAAGTACTGCGCGGGTGAAACGGCGCGGGCGCACATGATTTCTGCGGACGGGTGGACCATTACGGATGGCGGAAAGGGCTGCCCGACGTCCACGCCAACGCGTACACCGACGCGCACCAACACCGCGCAAGCGACCAACACACCCACGCGCACGCCCACGCGCACCAACACCGCGCAAGCCACCAGCACACCTACGCGCACGCCCACGCGCACGAGCACGCCCACCGGCACACTGCTTGCATCCACCACGCCTAGGCGCACGCCGACGCCGAGCATCACGCCCACCATCTGCGCGACGAAACCGAGCAAGCCCGTTCTCACCAAACCCAAGAACAATGCCACCGTGACGACGGCAAAGGTGAAATTGAAATGGAGCTCCGTGACCTGCGCGGCGGATTATCAAGTCACCGTGCGGAATCTGACAACCGGGAAAAAGGTCTTGAGCAAGGTGGTCTCGAAACCCAAAGCCAAAACCGGCGTGCTCCCGGCGGGCAATTACAAATGGTTCGTCACCGCGCGCAATGCGGAAGGACGTTCCAAATCCAAAGCATTCGTGTTTACCAAATAGAAGGGACAGACAATTTCAGAAATAAAAAAACAGCGCATCCAAAATTGGATGCGCTGTTCGCTTATGCCGTCGGATTGGAAGGCGGCGCAGGCGGCTTGTCGTCCACGCGTTCGACGACGATACTTACTTTTGCCACAATCGCAGCAATCGCCCCAATCGCCGCCAACACGGGCGCGACCAGCACGCTGACGCCCACAACGCCGAAACCAATAGTCAACGGCACTTCAATCAAAACTCTGCCGTCTTCGCTTTTCAAAATAATGCGGCGCACATTGCCTTCGTTCACCAATTCTTTGATTTTGGAAACGACCCTGTCGCCATCCACCCGAAATTCTTCGGTCCGAGTTGAGTCTGCCATTTTTCTACTCCCTGAATATTATACCTTGCATACGCCGCCACAAGGAATAGGTTTCACTCGCGCTTATTTGGCGTGGGGCATCCCCGCGCGCGTTTGCAAAAGCGTCGCGATGGATTCCCCATACGCGCCCGATAGTTCGCGTTCGCCATGCGAAATTCGTTTGGACGACGCGGCGCGCGCTTGACGATACGCGGCATAGCGCTTGGGGAAAACGGGCATCGCGTTTTCGATTTTCAACAGCGCAAGTTGATGGCACATGCCCAACCGCTCCATCGCCACACGGACTGCCTGTTCAGTGGGCGCTTCCCACTGCGTCATGACCTCTTCCTCTTGCGGCAGATACCAGCTCATGGTCCATTTGATTTCGCGCGGCAGAACACGCACCGCGCGCTTTTCCAAGCTCAAAAACTCGTCGAGGCAAAAGGACTCTGCGGTGCGATGGGTGACCAAAAAATTCGGCATGACTAGCGCTCCTTTGCGAAAATTTTCTTTAACGTAACGCGCCCGGGTCAGAACGTGGTCAAAATTCCGTGCCGTTCTCTTTCTTTCAGGCAAAATCGCCTTCAAAAAACCATGTCGAATACGGCATTTCCACTTTGCCGCCGCCCACCGCTTTGCCGCTCGCGATATCCGTTTGCTCCACTTGCACCTTGAGCGTCAAATCATTGATTGCATCAATAATGACTTTGCCTTCGGCGTACACCTGCGGAATGATTCGAATTTGCGTGCGCGTGCTTGCACTTTCAAAAACAAATTCCATCCCCTGCTTGGTCAAATGCGCCACTTTCAAATTTGCCCCTTGCGCCAATCCAAGCAGCTGTCCAAATTGCAATGCCAATTGACTATAGTCGGCTCTCATCTCTGCTTCTCCTTGCAAAATTCTGTTATGCCGCCGCGCGCTTGCGCTGCACCGTCCACAAGGTGATGGTGAACAAACCCACCGCGAGCGTAATTCCTGCGAACGCAATCCCCACATAGCCAATCGTTTCAAACGCGAGCCCGCTGGACAAACTTCCCGTCGCCGCCACCAAACCGACCAACAAATCGTTCGTGCCTTGAATGCGCGGGCGTTCCACAGGACGCACCGAATCCGTGAGCAGCGTCGAGCCGGCGACAAAGCAAAAGTTCCATCCCGCGCCTAACACAAACAATGCAAACGCGAGCCGCAGGGTTTCCGTCGCAAAGGGCGCCAACACACACGCGAAAATCAACAAGAACGCGCCGACCAAAATCGTGCGCGCGTGTCCCAGACGGTCGGCGACGCGTCCGGTAATCACCGATGTCGCGTACATTCCCGTAACGTGCGCGGCAATGACGAGCGACACATCGTCGAGCGTATGTCCCAAGTGCTGAGTCATTTCCAACGGCGTCATCACCATCACCGTCGTCATGACCACCTGTCCAAGCACCATCGCAGCGATGGCGGTTTGCACATCATGCAAGCGAATGACCTGAGCAAACGTACGCGCAGGTGTTTTGTCAGCCGGCATGGCGGCAGAGGCAACGCGAAGGAGGTGCCGTCCAATGTCATGCGGGTCAGGACGCAGAAAAGCAAAAATCAAAAAACAACCGCCCACAAACAACAGCGCGCCCGCGAGATACGGACCGACTAATGGGTCAAAAGCGAACTGCGCCGCAAAATGGCTCGCCGGTGAAATAAACAAAGGTCCGCCTATGCCGCCCACCGTGCCGCCTAAAACAACCCAACTGATGGCGCGCGCACGCTGTTCTTGCACCACCATATCTCCGGCGGCGAAACGCCCCTGGTCCAATGTCCCACGCGCCATCCCCATACAAAAATAACCAAAGAAAAAAATCGGCGTAAAAATTCCAAGCAGCGCCAACGCCGCGCACAGCGCGCCGAGAACGCCGATGGCAAAACCAAGTACAAGTCCAAGACGGCGTCCAAAGCGCGCCATAAACCGCCCTGCCGGATACGCACCCAACGCGACGCCCAACGTATACGTCGTCGTCGGCACACCGGCAAAATGCGTCGTCCCCAACAGTTGCGTCGCCGCAATCGAGCCCACCGTGATTGCCGCCGTCATGCCCAACGAAGCAATACTCTGTCCCACAAACAACGTCGCCGTCAAACGCCGTATGACATTTGGCGGCGCATCCATCGTGATAGCTGCCATGCGCAAGTATTCTCCTTGTGCGCCGATTGTATGTCTGCGGCGGCTTGACGTCAATGTGCTTTGTGGATGCAAAATCAAATGTGCGATAGCGACGCAAAATCGGACTCTGCCGATTAGCGAACGCAGGTTCACTTGGCGTTATGTTGCCGCGATTTCGAATCGCCCGCCAACTCGCGCCAACACGCCTCCACATCTTGACAACGCCAAAAAAGCAAGGCATAGTACTGCTGCTTTGTAGTTCACCCTATGTCTGTTCTCAAGACGCACTTGACCGCGTTTCCTTTTTTCAAATCGCTTCCACCGCAAGACCTTGACCGCGTCGCGCGCGCGGCAACGCGCCAAACGTTCCCCGCACGCACCTTGTTATTTTCCGAAGGCGCGCACGGCGACCGGTTTTACATGATTGTTTCGGGAATGGTAGAAATTCTTTCCGGAAGCGCCGAAAACGAAACGCAATTGAATTTGTTGGGTGCGGGCGCGTGGTTTGGCGAACTCGCCTTGTTAGACAATCATCCGCGCTCGGCATCCGCGCGCACCGTGAAACGCAGTGTGTTGATAACGCTGCCCAAGCAAGAATTTTTGTGGCTCGTCACCACATATCCGTTGGCATTATTTCAAATCGTTTCCGGCATTCAAGAAATGCTGCGCGAACGCACCGAAGCATATCGGGTCGAAGCCGAGCTGCGCGCCGCACAGCTGGAAAAATTGTACTCGACCGCGTTGGATATTACGCGGCATCGCGAACCACTTCAGGCATTGAACGATATTCGCGAACATGCTGTGGATTTGTTGGCGAGCGCGGGCGGCGATTTGTATCTCTTGGACAAAACAGCAACCATGCTGATTCCGCACGCGTCAGATTTGCAAACGCGTCCGCTGCGCGTGGGCGAGGGCTGCGCGGGACGCGCGTTTGCTTCCGGCGCGCCGTGCATTGCAAGACCGAACGCGCGTTCGCCAATGTACGAGCTCGCCGCGCCGATTCGCTTGGACGCGCGTTCCATTGGCGTATTGAACGTTTATCGCGCGTCCGATGGCGCGCCGTATCAGGAACCAGACCAAACGCTGTTGGAACTGTTTGCAAGTCAAGCCGCCATCGTCATTGAAAATGCCGAACTCAACGCGATGCAAATTGAAAAAGCGCGGCTGGACGGCGAACTGAGCGCGGCGCGTCTCGTGCAGCGCAGTCTCATTCCCAACCGCCCCCCGCGCATTGCCGGATACGAACTTGCCGCGCTGTGGGAGCCGGCCCGTCAGGTCAGCGGTGACTTTTACGATTTCATCCCGCTGCCGGAAGGGCGGATGGGCTTGGTCATTGCCGATGTTTCCGACAAAGGCACACCTGCCGCATTGTTTATGGCGTCCGCGCGCAGTATCCTGCGCGCCAGTGTCGAATTGGGCGGCAGTGTGGCGAGCATGGTCGCCCGCGCCAACCGCGCCATCGCCAACGATTCCGCCAGGGGAATGTTTATTACGGTTTTTCTCGGCATTTTGGATCCATCCGCGCATACTTTTGCGTATGTAAATGCAGGACACAATCCGCCGCTGCTCGTGCGGGCGGAAAATGACGTCGCCGAGTTGAGCGGAGGTAATTATGCGCTCGGCATTCTCGACGATGCCACTTTTGCCGCGTCCGAAATCGTTCTGCGGCACGGCGACCTTGTCTTGATGTACACCGATGGCGTGACCGAAGCGAGCGATGCGGATAACGAATTATTTGGCGAGGAGCGTTTGCATGCGCTCGCGCGCACCTTGCCCGACACCGACGCGGTCAACGTGATTTCGCGTTTGGACGCGCAGGTGCGCGAATTTACGGGCGCAACGCCGCAAAGTGACGACATTACGGCAGTGGCGTTAAAACGCAACTGATGTTTTTTCAACTTCCACAGCTCGGCAGCTTGCTTGTCTTGCTGGCTGCCCTCGCAATTTTTTACGTCGCGCGTCAACGCCGCCGCCGACGTTTTGCTTTGCGTTACGCCAGCGCGGAACTCTTGCGCGACCAACCGCGCGCGCGCGCGTGGCGGCGGCATATTCCTGCCGCGTTGTTTTTGTTTACCCTCGCCTTGCTGATTGGCGGTCTGATGAAACCCGCCGTGATGGTGCGCGAACCCACCGACGAAGCGTTGGTAATCGTGACAATGGATGTGTCCGCCAGCATGTGGGCAACCGATATGTACCCCAGCCGCATGGAAGCGTCCAAAGCTGCAGCAGAATTGTTCGTGGACCAACTGCCACCAAAAATGCGCGTCGGCGTCGTATCCTTTAGCGAAACATCGTACCTCAATCAAGCGCCGACGACGAACCACGACGCCGTGAAAAAGGCAATTTCGAAATTGTACCCGCGCACGGGCACCGCGATTGGACACGGACTTGAATTATCGCTCGATACCGTGAGCAATGTGATGGGCGATTTACCGTACGTTCAAGATGGCGAATTCGCGCCCGCGATTGTCGTGCTCTTGACCGACGGCGAAAACACAGATGGACCTTCCCCGCTCGAAGTCGTGGACGCGGCAGTCCAGCGCGGCGTCCGGGTGTACACCATCGGCGTCGGTTCACCGGAATCGTCCACCGTGCACGTCGGCAACGCGCCGATTCAAGCACGGCTGGACGAAACGACCCTCAAAGAACTCGCGCGCCTGACCAATGCCAAATACTATAACGCTTCAACAGAAAAAGATTTGCGCGCCGTCTATCAAACGCTGACGACGCAGCTCATTACGCGTTTGCAGCCCGCCGAAATTTCATTTCTCTTTATCGCCGCCGCGTTTGTGTTTGGTGTCTGCGCGATTCTGTTCGCCGTGATTTGGAACAATCGTCTGCCCTGATTCTTGTCCCATGCGCGCCCGCTTTTTAATTGCCGCCATCACTGCCATCCTTTTCGCCAACCTGCTCGTCTTTGGCGCGCTTCAAACCAATTATTTCAAACCTACGCCGCGCCCGCCGCGCGTGCTCCAGCGCGTCACCTTTACACCCAATCCCGAACTCGCCAAACGATTAGTCACTCCCACCTCAACGCCCCTACCCACCGCGACGCGATATCCCACATGGGTCCCCTTGAAAAATCCGCGCCTTCCCATTGGCGGTCCGGATGAGTAACTCATGTTACGCAGAATTGTCATTTCGAGCGGTCTTGCGAGAAATCTCGGTGGAAAAAACTGAAATTTCTCACAGAGTTTACCCCGAAGGATTGAGGGGTTCGAAATGACATGCGTAAGGTGAATGAGTAACAAAAAACCTGCGAGATTTATTCTCGCAGGTTTTTCATTCACTGAATTTTACTGCACGTATAGCCGGTTGTGCCCGCCAATTTTGGATTCGCGTACGGATTGCTTGCCGTCACCAACACCGGCGGCGGCGCAGCGCCCTTGACGAACACGAGTGCCATGCCTTGAAAATTGGTGCCCGCTGCCGCGAACTTGGAATCGGAAAGCATCACCGTTGCCACGGACTGCGGCGCGACCACTACTTTGGTTTGCGCGATCTTGGCGCCCGAATCTTTATCAAACAATCGCACAATGACTTTGGCATTGCCCGCGTCACCCGGATTCAAAATTTTCAGTTGGCTGTTTTCCGTCGTCATCCGCGCAACATCGCCGCATACAAAACGCGTACCCAATCCATCCGGACTCGCCGCGTTGATGCCCGTCATGCGTTTGCCCTTGTTCAGCACATCCAGCGAAGCCGCTGTCAATGGTTCGCCGCTTGAAGATACGCGCGCCCAACCGACAAAATTTGTCCCGAGCGCGGCAGACGCGGCATCATTCAATGAGAATTGTGCGGTGCCGTTCGACGCGACATCGTTCGCGCTCAAGCTGGTGACAAGTTGTCCGGTGGACGAGTAAAAATTCAACGTGATGGTTGTCTTGTCTCCGCCGTTATTGCGGACAAAAATTTCCGACCAATTCACCGCGATGCCGTTGCCATTGATTTTGCGCTGCGCTTGACTCAGGTACAGCTCATTCGCCGCCGTCGCCGAATCAATCCCACTAAACGCGGCAGTATCTTTGGTGTATAACGTTTGCGACGCCACCGCGACATTTTGATTTGAAACCACGCGCACGCTGCCCGCAAAGGCGCCCCCCGGAAAAACCGCGTTCGTATTCAAATACGCGGACTGATGCGCGGCGATATTCAGATTTGTCGTATTCGCGACGGAACCGTCCGCGTTGTAGAACGTGACGGTGGTTGTCGCCGCGTTCGCGGTGGTATTTTGAATGGCGAGCTGTGAGTTTTGTGTATTCAGCGCGAGATGCCGCACCAACGGTAACGTCACGTCGAGCGCAGGAGCCACCGCGCCTTCGTACGCGTCGAACGCGGTCTTGGTATTGTTCGCGGTGAGCACCATCGCCTGCACATTTTTGTCAGAGGAAATTTGCGCGCCCCCTTGAAAATTAGCGCCGAGCGAACCGGGCAGCGTCACCAATTTCGCGCCATTTTTCGCAACCGTTTGCGTCGTCGTGAAACTCACCGCGCCGCTTGCATCGTACACGTCAATTTGGACGGTCGCCTCGCCGCTCGTATCGGGATTGAAAACAAGAATCTGCGAAGTCATCGCTCCCGGCGCAACGGGCGCGGCTTGGACGGCTTCATCTTCTGCCGCTTCGGGCAGCGGCGTCGCCGTCGCTGGTGCCGGCAGCGGCGCGCGCGCGGCGCGCTTGGCGCGGCGGGTTGCCTGCTTGATGGGGTCGCGCGTCGGTGTGGGCGCGTTATCTTGAAGCGGCGGCGCGGCATTCACCAACGCGCCAAACATCCAGAGCGATGCGAGAAGCGCAAGCATTCCTAAGAGAAAAATTCGTTTCATTATTTCAAACCGAGATGGTCATTACAGAATAGTAGACGTTTTGCGTGTGAGCGGAACGACGACGCGAATTCCAAATCGTTCACTACGACGAGTGTAGCATGTGTGGAAATAAATACAAAATGCCTGTTACACAACGCGCAATGCTATAATTTAACGCATGAAACATGCTGTTGGTTCCGATGAAAAAACACAATTGACGGATGCTATGAGTAGGGAACGTTCGCCGCAACGTTCCCCTTCGCCGCAATGTTCCCTTTCGCCGCAATGTTCCCTTTCGCCGCAACGTTCCCCTTCGCCGCAATGGAACGAAACGGCGTTCGTTCCGTACGTGTTGCGTGCGTGTGTGCGTTGGGCGCTCCACCAACTCTACACGCGTTTCGCGTTCGCATACGATTTGGTGAGCGCACTCGTTTCGCGCGGCGAATGGCGCGCGTGGACGCGCGCGGCGATTCCATTTTTGCAAGGGTCGCGCGTGTTGGAAATCGCGCACGGCACGGGTAATTTGCATCTCGATTTGTACGACGCGGGGTACGCGCCCGTCGGCGTTGACCTTTCGCCGAACATGGGCGCGCTCACACAACAGAAATTTCGCGCGCAGAAAAATCTGGGGCCGCGTCTTGTCCGCGCGCGCGTACAGCAATTGCCTTTTCCCGACGCGTATTTTTCCGCGCTCGTGATGACATTTCCGCCCGCGTTCGTCAACGAGTTGGCGGCGATGCGCGAACTGTGGCGTGTCTTGGATTCACGCGGCGCGCTGCTGTGGGTGGACGCGCCGCAGATTTTTCCCCATGACGCGTGGAGTCGTTTTTTGAATTGGCTCTTTCAAACGACGGGCGGCTGCGCCAATCCCGAAACGGACGAAATCACAAGTCTTGTACGCGAATCGCACAACGGCGCGCTCGCGCAAATGTGGACATGGCGCGTGGAACGCGTACAATCAAAACACAGCGCGGTCCATGTTTTCATCGGAATCAAAAATGAAAATTTCCATTGACGCGGCGCAACTCGAAATTGTGCAAGGCGATATTACGCAGCAAGACACCGACGCGATGGTGAACGCGGCGAACGCAAGTTTGCTCGGCGGCGGCGGCGTGGACTGTCGCAAGTGGTCACGCTCTCTGCTCGATGTACATGGAGCGTGACCACTTGCGAGCGATTCATCGCGCGGCGGGATCCCAATTGCTCGCGGAATGCCGCACGCTCGGCGGGTGCAAAACGGGCGACGCGAAAATCACGCGCGGCTACAATCTGCGCGCGCGGCATGTCATTCGCACCGTCGGTCCCGTTTATCGCGATGGCAATCACGGCGAACCTGAATTACTCGCGTCCGCATATCGCCGTTCGCTCGAACTCGCGCGCGAAAAGAATTTGCAGAGCATCGCGTTTCCCGCGATTTCGACCGGCGTGTACGGCTATCCCAAAGCGGACGCCGCGCGCATTGCGCTCACGACGATTCTGGATTTTTTGAAGGCGCATCACGCGCCGAACTTGGTACGCCTCGTGTTGTTTGACGCGTCCACGCGCGAACTGCATGAACGCGTGCTGCGCGAACTGACAAGTGTCAACTAGGGCAAAGTTAGGTCGCCCGTTTCAATCGTAATACAAGTATATGAACGAGCAGTATATCAACATCAACGACTGGCGCATCCGCTACGTGCGCGCGGGCGAGCAAGGACCCCCGATTGTTTTCTTACACGGACTGGGCGCCTCGCTCGAATCGTGGCATCCGAATGTTCATGCGCTCGGCGATGAATTTCGCGCGTTCGCGCCGGACATTCTTTACTTTGGCAAAAGCGAAAAACCGAAACGCGACCCCCAACACGCGGATTTTGTAGAATTCACGCGCTTGTTTATGGACACGTTCCAATTAGAACGCGCGGTATTGGTGGGCAATTCGATGGGCGGCGCGATTGCGGCAAAAGTGGCAATGGATTATCCCGAACGCGTGGCAGGTCTGATGTTGGTGAATTCGGCGGGCTTTGGACGCGACCTCGCGTGGTGGCTGAGAATGCGAACGCTCGTAGATATTCGTCCGCGCGGTACCCCCCCCCCTTGGCTGGCGCGTTGGGGGCTGCGCGCGATTTTTGATGACCCTGCCCGCATTTCCGACGAACTGTTGGAAATGTTGATTGCCGTCGAACAAGACCTTGAATCTATGCGCGTGGCGCGCCGCGTGTTGAATATCGGCGTAGACTGGCGCGGACTGAAACCCCTGATGCTGCAGGAAATCCGCGATGCGGCGCATCAAATCAACGTGCCGACGCTGATTGTATGGGGCAAGCAAGACCGCGTGGTGCCGGTGCGCCACGCGTTCGAAGCGCACAAAAAAATCCCCCACGCGCACATGCACCTCTTTGACCACTGCGGGCATACGCCGCAATTGGAATATCCCGCGCAGTTTAACGCGCTGGTGCGCGAATTTGCGACACAGGTTTTCGCCCCATAAAAAAATCCCCCACACTCGAGTGTGTGGGGATTTTTTTTTACTGCGCTTGCCTTCTAAACGCGCGCCACAAAATGATCCCGCCGATGATGACGAGAATCAGGGGCCATGCCTGTCCAACCACAGTCAACATCTCAAGCGCGGTGCCGCCAATCCAAATCGCCGCGCCGACGAACGCGAGAATCGCCGCGACGACGAGGGGCCACCAGTGCAATTCTTGCAGCGCGAGATACCAGAGAATGGTAATCAGCGCAAAGCCACCGGCAATGGACAAGACCATCAAGCCGCCGCGCGGCTCTTCTGCCAACTGGAACATTGTGGTTTGGACGAGCCAAATGCCCGCTGCCACGCCGGTTAAAATTCCTGCGGGTACGAACAGCCCACCATTGCGCGCGACGAATCCCCACACGGCAAAGATGAGCGCGAGCCCGCCGAGAATTACGACTGCCATGTTTTCCGAGCGCAGAAATTGCGCCGCAAACGCAAAAATGCCAATCACAATCAACGCGATGCCGCCGACCAGCCCGCTGCGTTGTTGTGGTGAAAATGTGGTGTTCATTTTGATTTCTCCTGTGAATCATTTGGAAAAAATTACTGTCCAGCACACGCTTTTGGTCACAGGATAAAGCGCGTTGGTGAAAATTACGTTTGCGTACCGTACAAGCGCGGTCACGGTTTCATCCCTTGCGCCACCACTCCATCCCTTTGGGCACGCGGTACAAGCCCAACTCGCGCAAAAAATTTTCGCCCGCGCTTTTCAAAACCGTTTTGCCATTCCATTCCGTGACGACGGCGTGGCGCGGCGCGTTCGCGCGCGTAAAAAATTCGCGCAGCGCGCGACGTATCAAATCATCGGAAACATTCGACGCGGTGGTGAGGCGTTCGCCGTTTTCTTGCGCGAGCAAAATCGGTTGACCGCTGTGCAAAACAATGTGCGTCGAAGGCACACGCGCAAATTTCCAATCCGACGCGTCTCCGCCAAAAACGTTCGCGGGGTCCACCGCATTCAGCACGTATGGAACGCTCGCCGCAGCGTTCCCCACGCTCGCCGCAGCGTTCCCCACGCTCGCCGC
>JAKOPZ010000291.1 GCA_029778615.1 Chloroflexota bacterium
ATCGAGCAGCACCACTTCCGGGGTTTGCTCCAGAATCACGCGCACCGCCTCGATGCCGTCGCCTGCTTCGCCGACGACTTGCATGTCCTTTTCGTAATGCAGCATCGAAACAAGTCCGTGCCGCACGACGGGATGGTCGTCCACTACCACTAAACGAATCATCTTGCGTTGAAACCCTCAAGGTCTCGAGCGTTGTAACCAACGCCGACCTCAAAAGTTTTTTCTATCCGTTCCGCGCGCATACGCGGAATCGTCGCCACTATGTTGGCGCCCTCTTCATTTGTCAATTTCAATTCACCGCCCCATTGCGCGAGCCGTTCGCGCATCCCCAACAGACCAAAGCCGCTCGTCGGTCCCTTTACTTGATACTCGTCGTTCAACGCTTCCTCGTCCAGACCGATGCCGTTATCGTGAATCTGCAAACGTATCGCATCGGGCAGATATTCGAGCGCCACTTGCACTTGCGTCGCGTTCGCGTGTTTGCCGACGTTCACCAACGCTTCTTGCGCGACGCGCAGCAATGCGGATTCCACTTCGGCGCGCAATTTCCACTCCTCCCCGCGCAGCGCAAAGCTCGCGCGCATCGTTTCATTCGAGGCGCGCTCGACGAGTCCCGCCAGCGCATCACGCAATTCGCCGCGCGCGAGATTCGGCGCGCGCAAATTCCAAATCGAACGCCGCGCTTCGGCGAGCGCTTCGCGCGCCATGCTTTGCGCGAGCGTCAAATGTTCGGTCGCGGCATCCTGCGCGTGCGCGTCTGCGGTTGCCGCCGACGCGCCATCCTCTCGCGCAAATTGCATCGCGCGCTGTGCTGCGCCCAATTGGACGACGATGCCCGTGAGTCCTTGCGCAAGCGTGTCGTGAATGTCGCGTGCCACGCGCGCGCGTTCTTCCAACACGGCAGCGTCGCGCGATTGTTCCAATAATTTGGATGTCTGTTGCTGCACGCGCGCTTCGAGCTGCGCGGAAAATTCTTGCAGCTGTGTTGCTTGCGCGCGACTTTGTTTCAA
>JAKOPZ010000292.1 GCA_029778615.1 Chloroflexota bacterium
ATTTTTTCGCGCCAGCGCGTCCATGTGGCATCGGTTACATACAGCGCGTGTTCGCCGCCCAACGCGATGAGCGCGCCGCGCGCGATTTGTTCCTGAATTGCCGCGTCGGTCTCGCCTTGTTCCAGCGCGACCCCTTGCGCGATTTCGGGCGCCGCGACGGCAGGATGCGCTTGCACGAATTGCTGAACGAGTTCGGCGGGCGCGCCTTGCCGCGTACGTTCGAGTTGTTGGAGCACCTCGACGCGATGACGTCTATGTCGCGCGCGCGGATGCGGCTCGACAATTTCACCCCCCCCCACTGTCACGCTCGGCGAAGCATAGCGCAAGATAAAACGGTCGCCCTTGGCGGCAACCACCGGCGTTTTCAAAATGAACTGCGCCCACGCGCGGCTGCCTTGCGCCAAAACGTCCGTGTCCAACAAACGCACGCGCGCGAGCACTTGTGACGCATACAGAAATAATTCCAGCTCTTGACTGTGCGCGAGCGGTTTGGGCGCGGTGGCGAGCCATTCGATTTGCGCGTCAAACATGGTCGTCGGCGTGTACGTATCGGGCAGAATGACCACGTCGCCGCGTTCAAGCTCATCGGTGGCGACATTTGCCAAATTGATAGCGACGCGTCCGCCCGTCGGTGCGGTCTCGATTTTTTGTTTATGCGCTTGCAGTCCGCGAATGCGCGAACGAATGTTGCGCGGCGCAACGACCACATCGTCGCCGACGTGAAATTCGCCGTCGCTCAACGTGCCTGTGACGACGGTACCGAAACCGCTCATGGTGAAAACGCGGTCAATCGGCAGGCGCGGACGATGGCGATTTTCTTTGGCGTTCACGCGCGCGAGAATTTTTTCCAGCGCGAGTTGTAATTCGTCAAGCCCGCGTTTTGTTTTGGCAGAGACGGGAATGATTTCGGCGTCGCTCAAAAAAGTTCCTTTGAGGGAGGCGCGGATTTCTTGCTGTACCAGCGCGAGCCATTCCGCGTCAAGCGGCAAATCCGTTTTGGTCAGTGCGACCACGCCGTCTTGAATTTTGAGTAAATTGAGAATGGCGAGATGTTCGCGCGTTTGGGGCATGATGCCTTCATCGGCGGCGACGACGAGGAGCGCCGCATCCATTCCGCCCACGCCCGCGAGCATGTTTTTGATGAATGCTTCGTGCCCCGGCACATCCACAAGCGAAACGGTTTCGCCGTGCGGCAGCGTGAGCCACGCGAAACCGAGGTCAATCGTCATTTCGCGTTCTTGCTCTTGGCGCAAGCGGTCGGGATTGATTCCCGTCAATGCCTGCACAAGCGTAGATTTACCGTGGTCAACATGTCCGGCAGTGCCAATCAAGCGCATACAACAAAAATGCAAAATGCCGAATGCACAATGCACAATTCCC
>JAKOPZ010000293.1 GCA_029778615.1 Chloroflexota bacterium
ACTCAATGTGCAACTCTTTCGCGGGACAAATGTCATTTCGAGCCGTTCCCTCAATGCTTCGGGACAAGTTTTGCGAGAAATCTCATTCGCGCCTTGCGAGATTTCTCGCTCCGCTCGAAAGGACTAAAGTGTTGCACATTAGGTTAACTTGTGTTATCCACTTGGTATACGAGACTGTGCGCGCAAATACATTTCAGGACATTCGCTCAGATGTCATTTCGAGCCGTTCCCTCAATGCTTCGGGACCTGCTTTGCGAGAAATCTCAGTGGTACAGTGCAAGATTTCTCTCAGAGTTTACCCCGAAGGATTGAGGGGTTCGAAATGACAAGCGCAAGTCCTACATTTATTGCAGCTGCATCAAAACAATTCCCGCAATGACCAACAGCACGACCAGTACGACCAAGAGAATCAAAAAGTTACGCAAGCGCGTATCGCTCGTGGGCGCGGCGGCGCGCAGATTTTCCACTGTAGCGTGTGTGACGTTGCCGGGAGGTTCGGGCGGTGGAATATTCGCGCGCAATTTTCGCAGGCGTTCCATCGTCGCATCCTCTTCAGACGATGTGGGAAACGCGGGCGCGCTCGCCTTGTCGCTCATTGCCGCGAGGCGTTCACTGCGCGGCGGCGGCGTTGGCTCGGCGGGCGGCGGCAGTTTGACTTGAAGCAGACCCGCGCGCGCGCGCGGGTCGCGCGGATTCGTCGCCAGCGCGCGATTGAGATAATCGAGCTGGGCTTGCTCGGTGGGCGCCAGTCCCGCCAGCCACACCAGCGCGTCGGTGGACGACGCGTCCAAATCCGACGCGCGTTCGAGCAGCGTGCGCGCTTGCTCGGTCAAACCAACCTCTGCAAATTCTTGTCCCAACGCGACAAGCAGCGGCACATCGTTCTTGCTCGCATTTTGCAAACGCTGTTCCATCGCCGCGTCCAACGTGCGCGTAAGCGGTTGATTGTCCGGCGCGAGCGCGGACGCATACGCATAACTCACCAATGCTTCATCGGACGACGCGGCGGTTTCGGCGCGTCCTTGCCACGCCTGAATATCTTGCGGGTTCAATTCACTCGCGCGCGAAAACAATTGATAGGCGAGTTCTTGATTGCCTTGCGCGCGGGCGCTCTGTGCGCGCGCCAGTGTTTCGGCAGGGTCATCCCAATTGCTGCTCAAGTCTAGACTCCTTCCACGCGATTTCGTCCGGCGCGTTTTGCCGCGCGCAATCCTTGGTCCGCAATCGCAAACAAATCAAATATCGAAGCAACATTACTGCGATACGCGGCAACGCCGAAACTCGCGGTGACTTGCCATACATCATCTTGCGTCGGCACTTGAATTTCCGCAAGCAATAAACGCAAACGTTCTGCTACGGCGATGCCGTGCTGCTTGTGCGCCATCCACAAACTGAACCCGATGGTATGCGGACTGAGCCGTCCCACCAAGTCCACGCGGCGTACATGTTCGCGCACCACATGCGCGACGCGGCGCATCACCTGGTCGGTCTCTTGCGGACCCAGTTCCAGATGCATGGCGCCAAACTCATCCACATCCATTACCATCGCGCAGAGGGTCTGGTCAAAGCGCCACGCGCGCCGAAAATCGCGGTCCGCCAATTCAAAAAAATATTCGCGGCTAAAAAGTCCGGTTACGGGATCGCGCGGTTCGAGCCGTTTCACGCGCGCGGCGAGCCGCGCCATTTCGATAGCGACCGCCGCTTGCTGTGCCAACTCTTGAATCGCCGCAAGCATCGCGTTCGAAAATGTTTCGCTCGGCGGTGTTTGATGCGCGATGGCGATGCCCATAATTTGGTCTTGAAACAACAGCGGAACGCCGAGCGTGTTTTCCGCGATGTCGCGCGCTCCGGCGGTCAACCACTTGGCGCTTTTGGCAGTGGCGACGCGCACCGCAAACTGTTCACCCACGCGATTGGTATAGCTGCGTCCTGCCTCGACGCGCGTGGTAAAGCCGTGCGATGCGGTGAGATGCAATTGTCCGTCCGTGTGCGGCAAGAGAACGAACGTGTGGGCGGCGCGTGCGAGCCGCGCCAATTCGACGGCAAAGAGATTGAGGATGGCATTCAAGTCCTGGCTCGTTGCCAACGCGTTCAGTAACGTGGCTGGTGCGCCTTCCACAGCAGTTTGTGCCAGAGGCGTTGACTGTGGGATGACGCGACGCGGCGCGGGCGCTTGTGCCGCCGCGCGTTCAATCAGAATGGCAAGCGTGGTCAAATCGTCCAACGGTTTGACGAGGTAATCGAACGCGCCTTGGCGCACGCCGCTTGCCGCGTCGGCGATGTGATTCGGGTCGGTCAAGAGGATGACGGGGAGCGGACTTTTTTTCTCGCGCGCCGCGCGCAGAATTTCCATGCCATCATGTCTGGGTAGTGTTACCTGCGTGACCACCACATCCAGCGAACCGTTCTGCATGTGCGCGAGCGCTTCGGCGCCGTCGGCGGCGGGAACCACAAAATAGCCCTGCTGGGTGAGGACGCGTTGCGCTTCCATCCGCAGCTGGGCATCGGCATCCGCAATCAGGACGCGCATGTTTGCCATAGCTTAAAAATTATACATGTTTTCAGGGCGCGGGTAAATGCCAAGATAATTACAGAATCGGACAGTTTCGTTGACACCTGTTGGAATTACCGTTATCATCCCTGCGCTATGCACTGGCTCGCCCGCGTTCCGCAGCTTGCGTTGCTCCTCGCGCTCGTCGTTTTCAGTCTCACGTTGTTTTTGGTGATTACTTCGGGCGAGGGTTTGACGCAGCCGCTCAATCCCTTGTTGCTTTTTGCTTGTGCGCTGTCCGTCGCGTTTTTGTTTCTCGCGCAGAATCCGAATAACGAGAACGCGGCGCTTTTGTGTTGGGTCGGCGCGGGCGTCTGGGGCGCGGCGGCGTACTTGAATTTTCAAATGCTGGGGCTGCCGCAGCTCGTGGTTGCGTTGTTGTGCGCGGCGAGCGCGTTTCTTATCGAGCGCGAGAGCCGCGTTTTTTCTTTTACCGGACCTGCATTGTTTATCGGAGTGGGCTTGTCGCTGGTTATCATTGCGAATCTGTTGACGCGATGACCAAGCGTATTTCAGGCGAATGCTTTTGGATTGAAAAATTATGCCGCGACCTTTGATTGTGTTGACCAATGACGATGGGGTGCGTTCGCCCGGCTTGCTTGCCGCCGTGCACGCGCTGCGCGGTTTGGGCGAACTGATGGTGGTTGCCCCGCGCGAACAGCAGTCTTCTTCGGGACGCGCGTTTTATTGGAGCAAGCGCCCGGTCTTGAAATCGAAAATCAAAATCGGACGTCTGCAAATTCCCGCGTTTGCGGTGGACGCTTCCCCGGCGGTGACGATGCGAAATGCGTTGATGCTGTTGGCGCCGCGTCCGCCCGCGCTCGTCGTCAGCGGCATCAATTACGGTGAAAATTTGGGCAGTGGTCTGACGATTAGTGGCACAGTTGGCGCGGCGCTTGAAGCCGCATCGGACGGCGTGCCCGCGCTGGCGGTCTCGTTGGAAACTGCCAAAGAATTTCACATGAGCCACAGCCACGCGGTGGATTTTTCCACTGCCGCGCATTGGACGCGCTGGATGGCGGAACGCATTCTCGCGCACGCGATTCCCGAAAACGCGCCGGTAGTCAATGTGAACGTGCCGAGCGACGCGACGGATGCAACCGCGTGGCGCGTAACGCGCGCATCGCATCAAGCGTATTTCAAATCGCTGGTGCAAGACGGAAAATTTATCGGGTACGATGTGGTCATTCGCGCCGAAGACCTGGAACGTGATTCGGATATTTATGCGGTGCGCGTGGACCGCGTCGTTTCCATTACGCCGCTGACGTACGACTTGACCGCGCGTGTGAATTTCAAGACCTTTGCCCGGACACTGCAAAAGAAACTCAATGTCAAGCGAACACGAGCTCGCGCAACTAACAAGACAGTTCGGCGCGTTTGAACGCGCGACGTTTGAATTCCAAAATCTCGCGCCCGATTTTGTCGAGTGGGTTGAAAAATTGACGCGCCGACGCGGCGAAATTGTGCTCGTCGTTCCGCGCGGACAACAGCGCGTCTTGCTGCACACCAAGCCGCACTATCCCGACCAAGTGTATCGCCTGCTCACGGGCGGCGTGCAGCCACGCGAAGACGCGGCGGACGCGGCAGTGCGTGAAGCGTACGAAGAAATTGGCTTCAGACCCGAAACGTTGCAATTGCTCGGTGTGCTGGAGAATATTTTTTGGGTCGGCGACAAAAAATTGGTCTATCCCTCATTCGTGTTTCAAACGCGCGAATGGCGCGGCGAGCCCGTCACCACCGACCCCGACGAAGCGATTTCCGGATTCCGTGACGCGGACGCGTTGGAACTGCGCGGCGCGGGAATTCATCTGGCAAGTCTGCCGGGCGGCTGGCGCGATTGGGGACGTTTTCGCGCGGCGGCGCACATGTGGTTGACAGAGCGGCTGAAATTTTGAGGAGGCAAACAATGGACATTGGTCGCATCTTGACACGTTCTCTCGAAATCGTCTGGCGTTACAAATTTCTCTGGTTGTTTGGGTTTGTGCTGGGGCTGACGAGCGCGGGCGCGGGGGGCAATGGAAATTTCAATTTTCGCGGCAACGGAGTCGGCGCAACGCCATTCAATCTGAACGGAGAGCTCGCACCCCTCGTCGTCATTATTGCGGTGGTGGTGGGATTGGTGCTCGCGTTGATTTGGCTTGTACTGTTTTTCTATTTTCGTTTTGTCTCGCGCGGCGCGCTCGTTTCGGCAGTGCAGGACATTGAAACGCAAGGTTCATCCACTCTGCGCGAAGCGTGGAATCAGGGACGCACCTTTTATGCGCGCTTGCTCGGGTTGGGCTTTTTGGTGAACGTGCCGCTCGCGCTGTTTACGCTGCTGCTCATCCTCATTGCGTTTGTCCCATTCGTCGGACTGATTATTTCCGCCGTGAGCCAACGCGAGTCACCGAATGCGTTGATGGCAGGGCTCGGCATCACCGGTGTCGTTGCTCTGTGCTGCGCCATCCTCTGTTTGGTGTTGGTGCATCTGGTCGTTCACCCGTTGTATGAATTTGCCGTGCGCGCGATTGTGTTGGAAAACCTTTCAGTGCGCGAGGGAATCAAACGCGGCATCGAGCAGGCACGCGCCCATTTGGGCAATGTCATCGTCGTCTATTTGATTCTCATGGGCGCGCGGCTCGGCTGGGCAGTGGTCAGCGCCATCATCATCGTTCCGCTCGCGTTGGTGTTTGCAGCGCTTGTATTTGGAATGATGCGCGCAGATTTGAACGGCGTCATTTTGGTCATCCTCGCCGCCATCATTCCCTTTTGGTTAGTGATTGGCGTGCTCGAGGGCATTTTTCAAACGTTTGAATCAAACGTGTGGACCGAAGCGTATATAGCGCTCGACCAACAAACTGCGAGCGCGTAAGAATGGTAAACACAAGCCCTCCGTCAAATTTTACGCGGAGGGCTTGGGCGTTTCACCGATTTTTGCCAGCACGATTTTTTCAATTTTCGGTCCTTGCATTTTTGTCACGGTCAATTTCAAATTGTTGATGCGCACCGCGTCGCCTTCTTTTGGAACGCGTCCCATGCGCGTCAAGACAAGACCCGCGAGCGTTTCGTAGTCATCCGATTCGGGTAACTCGATATCGAGCTGCGCGTTGGCTTCATCCACACCGAGCATCGCATCCGCCTCGATTTGTCCTTCGCCGAGACGCCGCAGCTGGGGCACAATTTCCGCGAGTTCGTCGCTAACACTGCCGACGACTTCTTCAATCAATTCTTCGATTGTCACCATTCCCGCCGTCCCGCCATATTCGTCCAACACAATTGCCATTTGCGCTTTGGCGCGCTGCATTTCGCCAAACAGTTCGCCAATGACTTTGCTTTCGGGAACGTATAAAGGCGTGCGCATCACGCCGGTAATGGGCGCTTCGCGTGCGCTGCGATTTTTTGCCATCGCGCGCAAAATATCTTTTACCCACACAAAGCCGACGATATTGTCGAGCGTATTGTTGTAGACGGGAAAACGGCTGTGGCTGATTTCGGTAAAGAGGTCCAGAAAATCCTGAATCGTCGCGGTGTCGGGCACGGCGCGGATGGCGGTGCGCGGAATCATTACTTCGCCGACTTGGGTATCGGCAAACTCAAAGGCGCGTTCCGCAAATTCGCGCTCCACCGGCTCCAATTCGCCGCTGGCGGTGCTCGCGCCGACGAGCATTTTCAATTCTTCGACGGAATGCACCAGTTGATGTCCGGCGGGGCGATGCAAGCCGACCAATTTCAAAAGCCAATTGCCTGCGCCGTTCAACGCCCAAATCGCGGGACGAAACACATTTTCAAACAACACCATCGGACGCGCGACGACAAGCGCCGCTTGTTCGGGATAGCCCAACGCGACGGATTTGGGCGCGAGCTCGCCAATGACGACATGCAAAAACGTAATGCACGCGAACGCCACAACCGTCGCAATCACGCCCGCCGTGGCTTCGGACAGAATGGAATGAGGCACAAATCCAAACAACGGGTCAATGAGATGCGCGACGGCGGGTTCGCCAATCCAACCGAGCGCGAGCGAGGCGATGGTGATGCCCAGCTGTGTTGCCGCGATAAAACGGTCAGGGTCGTGAATGACATGTTTGACGGTGCGCGCGGTCGTGTTGCCTTGCGCCACCAATTCCTCGATGCGCGTTTTCCGCACGCTGACAAGCGCGAACTCTGCGGCGACAAAGAACGCGTTCGCAAAGATCAACAGCGCGGCAGCGCCCAGAAAAATGAAATTTAGAATTGTTTCGTCCATGAAAAACCTCTGCCCGAGCGCACGCAAATTTGCAAATCGTCGTACATTCTACTACAGTTGAAAACCATGACGGAAGCATCGGCGTGCGGCAAAATTATTTTGTTCGGCGAGCACGCCGTCGTGTACGGACGCCCTGCGCTTGCGGTGCCGCTGGCGCACTTGCGCGCGCACGCGCGCGTCGAATCGCGCGCCGCGCCGGGCAGTATCATTCATGCGCGCGATGTGGGACGCGAAATTTGGGTTGACACGAGAGATACGGATGACCCGCTCGCCGTGATTACGCGCCTGACTTTGAAAAAGCTTGGCGTCCGGGCAAATTTGGAACTGACCGTCGCGTCGGAAATTCCGATTGCGAGTGGCTTGGGCAGCGGGGCAGCCATTTCGACAGCGCTCGTACGCGCGCTCGCCGCACATTTTCAAACCGCGCTCGCCCCGGCAGAAATTTCCGCGCTCGTGTACGAAACCGAAAAATTGTATCACGGCACGCCGAGCGGAATTGACAACACGGTCATCGCGTACGAGCAGGCGATTCGTTTTCAACGGGTCGCGGCGGAACCCGGTTCCGTCGCGATCCGTTCCGCTACCCCTACCATTTCTGCATTTCAAATTGAGCGTCCATTCACATTGGCGATTGCGAATACGGGCATTGCGAGTCCAACCAAAATCACCGTAGGTGATGTGCGGCGCGGCTGGGAACACGACGCGGCGCGCTATGAAAGCATTTTCGATGCGATTGCTTTGATTGTGCAACAAGCGCAGACTGCGCTGGCGCGCGGAGAAAATGAAACGCTTGCCGCATTGATGACGCGCAATCAACGCGCGTTGGAAACATTGGGCGTTTCGTCACGCGAAATTGAAATCTTGTTGGAAGCGGGCTTGCGCGCGGGAGCGCGCGGCGGAAAACTTTCGGGCGGCGGGCGCGGGGGCAATGTAATCTTTTACATTGAACCGGAAGACGCGCCGCAGGTGCAGCGCGCGTTGTCGGAAGCAGGCGCGGTGAGCGTCATTGTGACGACGATTGGAACGTGACCGTGTCGGGGCAAAGCATTGTGTGTTGCCCCTACTTTTTGGTGTGGGCGCGAAAAATCATTTTAATCGGGGCGCCCGTTAATTTGAAACGTTCGCGAATTTTGTTTTCCAAATAGCGTTGGTACGAAAAATGCACCATATCTTTGCGATTCACGAAAAAAACAAACGTCGGTGGAATAATTGCCACTTGCGTCGCGTAATAAAATTTTAATTGGGTCTTGCCGTGCGTGGGCGGCGAATGCTGCGCCACCGCCTGGCGCAGAATATCATTCAGGTCGGCGGTCGGGACACGCGCGCGCAGTTCCTGCCGGACACGCAGCGCCGTATCCATCACCGCAGGAATGCGCTGCCGATATTTGGCGGAACAAAACACAATCGGCGCGTAGGGAATAAAATTGAACGCGGCGCGCACGCGTTCCTCGTACAATCTCATTGTGTCCGTTTCTTTTTCCACCGTGTCCCACTTGTTCACTACCAGCACGATGCCTTTGTTTTCTTCGAGCGCGTACGAGGCGACGTGCATGTCCTGTGAGGTGGGTCCATCCTCTGCATCCAACAGCAGCAGCACCACATCCGCGCGTTGAATCGCTTTCAGCGCGCGCAGACTGGAAAATTTTTCAATCCCCGGTTCAATTTTGCCGCGCCGCCGAATGCCTGCGGTATCAATCAACGTTACGGGTTCGTTCCGCCACAACACCTCCGTATCAATCGCGTCGCGCGTGGTGCCGGGAATTTCCGAAACAATCGCGCGCTCCTGCCCGAGAATCGCATTAAGGAGTGACGATTTTCCAACATTTGGTCGCCCCACAATCGCGATGTGCGGAATTTCGCTTTCCGGTTCTTGCGACGCGGGCGGAAAATTCTCAATAATTTCTTCCAACAAATCGCCCGTGCCGATACCGTGCAGAGCCGAAATGGGATGCGGCTCGCCGAGACCGAGCGCGAAAAATTCCACCGCGTCGGCGACGCGTTTTTCATTGTCGGCTTTGTTCACCGCGAGATAAACGGGCGCATTCGACTGGCGCAAAATGTCCGCGATTTCATAATCACCGGGGAGCACTCCCTCTTCTACATCCGTGAGAAATAAAATCGCGTCCGCTTGGTCAATCGCCAATTGTGCTTGGGCGCGCGCCAACGCAAAAAATTTTGACGTGTCGTTTTGCTCAACCGCTTCGCGTTCGCCGACGATGCCCCCTGTGTCCACTACGGTAAATTCACGTCCGGCAAAATCCGCGTCCGCGTACAAACGGTCGCGCGTCGTTCCCGCGATTTCGGAAACAATCGCGAGCCGTTCGCCGACGAGGCGGTTGAATAATGTGGACTTGCCCACGTTCGGGCGTCCGACGATGGCGAGAATGGGTTTGGAAGGCATGGAGATTTGAGACTGAAGACTGGAGATTGGCGATTGGAGATTGATAACTGGCGCTTAATTACTGCCCACTGATTTTCCACAACGCGCCTGCATCTGGAATTGCGGCATCTCCAAATAACGGAGCATCCAGCGTCGTCACGCGCTCTACGCGATATGTTTCGCGTATCTCATTCATGGCGCGCGCGAGGGACGCGTTGTCTTCTAGCAGATAAATTTCATAATTGTTTGTGCGCGCGATTGCGATAAATTCGCGCAGGTCGTCGTTTGACCAATCGGCGGGACGAAACGCGTTTCGATGCGAATACAATTCAAGCGCGCCGGAATTGAGCGATGCCCCGATGATTGCGCGTTGTGGTGTTACGCGCGCAATTTCATCGAATGACGCGCGCTGTCGCTGCGTCATTGCGCCAAAACGCGCGGGCGCTTCGGAAAACGCGCGCGGCAGTGTATTCCACACGCGCGCGAGGTTGAATTCCAGCGCCAGAAAAATGAAACACGCCGCGCCGAATGCTGCCCACGCGCGTTGTCGTTTCCACAAAAGCGAAACTGCCGCCACAATTCCGTAACTCGCAAAAAACGCGATGATAGAAAATTGCGGAAGCAAGTCGCGCAAGCGTAACGCCGCATAGGGCAAATGAATCGCTAACGCTGCGCCGAGCCATAACAACAACGCGAGGCTCGAAATTTTTTCGCGGCGCGTGTAGAAAAAAATTCCCGCAATGATAAAGAACGACAGCCAACCAAATTCTGAGCCGATGAACGCGCTCTGCCCTATCGCGCCAAGCGTTTGCGGAATCGCGTTCCACGAAAACAACGCGAGCTCTTCGGATTCGGGCGTGAGCCAATTGCCCAGATACAGTTGATGATACCACAAGTCAGGAAGCGCGATGAGAAACGCGGCACTGCCCATCACAATCAAATCGCGAAATTTTTGGATGCGCGTCGCATTTGAAAACAGAACGAAGGGGATGAACGCGAGCGCAACGACCAATTGCGTATGCCGCACGAAATACGCCATGCCCCAAAACACTCCCGCGCCGATTGCCCAGCCCCATGTGCTATGCTTGGCATTTCGAGCGGAGCGAGAAATCTCTCTTGGGATACGAGAGATTTCTCGCAAAGACGGCTCGAAATGACGATTCTCAAGAGAGTGATTTTGACGATACGCGCGCAGCGCGCAGTAAAACGCGAGCGTCGAAAACACCAATGCCTGCGTGTCAACCATCGTCACACCTGCCCAATTCACAATTTCGTTCGATGTGGCGATGAGGGCAAGAACGACCAAAGTCGTTATTACGCGCCGCGTCAGTTCCCACGCGAGCAGTCCTGAAACGAAAACACTTGCCAATGAAAAAAACGGATTGACGAAATATAACGCGTTCTCACCCGCGAGCCGATATGCCAGCGCATACGCGAACGCGCCGCCGATAGACCACACGGTAATTGCGTCGCCTTGCAAATTAAACGGCAAGCGATAGCCGACGTGAACAATTGGGTACCATGAGATTTGTGTTTGGGAGATGAGAGGAAATAGGGAAAAGGAATGACTCGCGGTTCCGCGCGTTGCCAAATCAATGCCCATTTGCACATACGCGAACGGGTCACTCCCGGTCGCACCAAACGTGCGGTGTCCAAAATATTCTGCGATCGCCCAAACAAAAATTGCGAGTGCGCCAAGAATTGCAACCCATTGAATTGCACGCGTGCGCGGCGGAAATAGCAAAGCGAAAAAAATCAACGCGCTGTACAGAATCCCCGCGCCGATGAAAAATTCGTACTGGAGCAGCACGCGCGCATCCGGCAGTGCGTAATCAAAATAGCCCTGAATCTCTTCGCCCAACAAACGGAGCCACGCAAAACGCAGCGCGACAAAAATATACACAATGAAAAATGGCGCGAGCAGCGCGGGCGAAAGGATTTCACGCGCGCGCGGAAAAAGTTGTGCGAGAATACAAAGCCCCATGACGACGCCGACAATCCACAGCGGCGCGCGGGTGAGTTGCGTTAAGAGCGCGAGGGCGAGCGCGTGGACGAGGAGGAGAGCTAGAGAGATTGAGAGATTGAGCAAAGGCGGGGGAACAAGCGAGAGGGCGGAGAGGTGGTATGAGAGGAGGCGGGAAAACACCGTCTAAGCGTAGGACAATTTTGTAAATTGTTGGCGAGCAGGCAATTTACAAAATTGCGGTACCGGTGGGCAATTTACAAAATTGCCCTACAAAAGTTCTATCTGATAGTCCAAGATGTTGGCGTCAAAGCGATTGCGTTCAATCCAATCCACCACTTTTTCCAAAAGCCCATGCGCGTAACTCGCATCGTTGGACACGCACGCGAACGCGATGGTCGCCCGCTCCCACGAATCCAAATCGTCCACCTCGGCGGCGGACACGTTAAAATGATTGCGTACTCGCGCGAGAATCGGCTTGACGACACGCCGCTTGCCTTTCAGCGAGTCGTTGCCAAAAATCTCAAGTTGGATGGTACAAACGCCGACGACCATAAAAGACTGGAGACTGGAGTTTGGAGACTGACAGGGAGTCACTAGTCTCCAGTCTCTAGTCTTGACGCATGTCTCTCACTCACCATACACGCATTACATTCCGCACACACATCGCGCCCGCGTTGCGCGAATACATTTTTTCGCATGGTCGCGAGTTTTTGAATTTGCGAGTCCGTAAGCGGCGTCACGGGTTGAACGGCATTCGCTTGCAAGGCAATCAACGCGGAATGTTCCAATCGTTCGAGCCGCATGTATGCTTCCCACAGATTTTTTCCCACCGTCACCGAACCGTGTCGTTCGAGCATCAGCGCGTCATAACGCGGAATGAGTTCGCGGATGCGTTCGGGTCCTTCGATGCTCGTCGGTGTCGCGTAGGGCAATGTGGGAATCGTTCCCAAATCGTACACCACTTCGGGCAAAATACATTTCGCGAGCGAGATGCCGACGAGCGTGCAAGAAATCGCGGAGGGAGGATGCGCGTGAACGACGGCTTGAATGTCTGCGCGTTGGCGATAACATTCGAGATGCAATTTGATTTCGGAAGACGGAATGAGTTCACGCGCCGCGCCAAAATTCGCGCCAATTTTATTGCCCTGCAAATCAATCACGAGCAATTGTTCCGCGTTCAAAAATCCTTTGCTCAAGCCGCTCGGCGTACACAACAAACGGTCTGTGCCAAGACGCACGCTCAAGTTTCCGTCGCCTGCCGCGATGAAATTTTTTTCCCACATCAATTTTCCGATGCGGACGATTTCTTCGCGCAAGGCGTATTCGCTACGCGCGTCCATAGGATTGGAGACTGGAGACTGGAGACTGGAGATTGGATTCCATTTTTAGACGCCGAACCTTTTCATCAACTCATCGGCTATTCCATTGTCGCGAATGATTTGTGCGTACGTATCCGCGACGGGGCGTTTGGTGCGCGTTTGTGTTTCCACGTCGAGATGATACAGACCGAAACGCAGCCAATAACCCGCGTCCCATTCAAAATTATCCACGAGCGTCCACCAATAATAACCGTTAATTTTCACGCCTTCTTGCATTGCGCGGTGCAGCGCGCGCAAATGCGTGACGAGATATGGCGACTGATTGTCGTATCCAATATCAAACGTGCCGTTTTCGGTAATGTAAATCGGCAAATTGATACGCGCCAACATTTTCAACAGTTGATAAAACGTGTCAGGCGCGAGGTCTCCCGCGTCGCTGAATTCCTCAAATGGCGTTCCTTTGAGCCATGTCGAATGTAACTGGCGCGCAAACACAGAACCGGGACGCGAAATGTCAAAGGTGACGCGATTTTGAAAATAGTAATTGAGCGCGAAATAATCGAGCGGCATTTTGCCATCGCCAATTTTTTCACCGCGTCCGAGTGGAGTGGGCATTCTACCTGTCGTCAACGCGCGCACAAACATTTCATTCGTCAAATAATTGCTCTGCCACGCGACAACACGGTCAAGCAATGAGTTTTTCTTCGCAGGCGCAATCCAACGCCATTGATGCGCGAGCGAAACTTGTGCGTTTGATTGAAGATGATGAATGGCTGCATAGGCGCGGTAATGACCGATAATGATATTGCGTGCGACGCGCAACCCTTGGGTCAAACTTCCGGTCCCGGGCGGGCGCGTTTTCCAAACATAATTCAGCACCATATACAAATTCGGCTCGTTTATGGTAATCCAAACATTGCACAGGTCACCGAATGTTTCGACGACGCGCGTGGCATGGCGTTCCAAAATTTGGGGTGAATTGTCCGCGAGCCAACCACCTTTTTCCATGAACCAGCGCGGGTGCGTGAAATGCACGAGCGTTACCATCGGCTCGATGTTGCGTTCGCGCAGCGCGGTCAACATTTCGCGATAGCGCGCAACTGCCGCGTTATCCCACTCACCCTCGCGCGGTTCAAGGCGGCTCCATTCGACGGACAACCGATGCGCGTTGTGTCCGAGCGATTGCGCGCGGTCAAAATCTTCAATAAAGCGTCCATTCCACCAATCGTTCGCCACACGCGACGAATCACCATTTTTGATATGCCCGGGCGTTTGTTCCCAGTCCCACCAATCGTTATCGAAATTTTGTCCTTCGACTTGATGCGCGGCAGTGGCAGCGCCCCAGAGGAAATTTTTTGGAAAAGATAACATGCGGGGAAAAGATTGGAGACTGGAGATTGGAGATTAGTGCGTGAGGGAAATCGAATCAATGACGCCGACAATGGAAGAACGCACGGGCGCGTTCGGCACGCCAATCACTTGACGCGTCGAATTGCCTTCTTGACACACGAGCACCGTGTCGCCAATTCCCGCTTGCGCCGCATCAACAGCAATGAAATCATCTTCGGGTTTTTCGTTCGCGAGATGCAACGGACGCACAAGCAAAAGTTTGCGTCCCGCGAATGCAGGATGCTTGATGGTGGAAACGACAGTGCCGACGACTTTGGCGAGAATCATAGATACTCTATTCGATTTCGCATTTCTTCCGACTCCACAAGTTCGTAGAGCATAATCAACAGACCTATCAACTCCCCAATGCCGTATTTATCCGGGTAACAATAAGCGATGCCCGCATGTTCGACATTTCCTGATGTAATCCGCAAATAATCTTGGTCAAAGGTCACCATCACCCGTTCCTCTTGAAATGCCCGAGCCAGCTGTGCTTCATCGGGGAGACCATCGTGTCCAATATCTTGCGGGCGCACGGCATCAATTTTACGTCGCTGCAATCCGCGCAAAATCGGGAGTGGAATATGCTCATCCAGAAAAAAACGGATTTCAGCCACGCAGTTTTTCTTTCAAAATTGATGGATACTTGGCTTTCATTTCAGAGACAATCTCAGCTTCGCGTTTGAAATCCCGCTCAATCTCCTCTCGATTATCATAATAATATGTCATTGCCGCATGAACATCCGCCAAGGTGATATTAGAAAACATATCCACAACTTCATCGGCGGTCTTGCCATGTTTCTCGTACCAAATCACAATATCCATCACACGAATCCGCGTCCCCGCAATTCGCGCTTTGCCGCCGACAACGCCGGGCGTTTTTTCTATATGCTGCGTCAACACATTTTCAACTGCCATCTTTCACCTCACGCAAAATAACTTTCGCCTTCCGGCAATTCCAACTCTACATTCTCAATCGCGTCCGCTGTTTCGACAATTCCCACAATCGCCAAATCAACAGGACCCACAACAGGATACGTTGCTAACGCGGCTTCACGCGCGCGGACGAGAAAAACGAAATCATTTTGTCCCGCATCCACCACATCAATCGCCGCTTGCGGGCGCCCTATTTTTTCGCGCTTGCGATTCATTAGTTGCACGAGCAACAATTTTTCGCCCGCGAGCTGTTCGTCTTTGACGGTGGCGACGACGGTGCCGACGACTTGACCTAAAATCATAGAGACTGGAGATTAGAGATTAGAGATTGGAAGCAATCTCCAGTCTCTAGTCTCTGATCTCTACAATTTTTCCACCACGCGTTTTACAATTTGCTCCACCACCGCGCTGTCTACACCCGCGCCGAGTCGCGCAATGACGCCGCTTTTCACTTGCTCAATGACCTGTTGCTTTTCCGCATCGGTCAAGGACGCGTTGTTTGACGCGGGCGCGTTGGGCGCAGATTGCGCGTGAAGATTCGCTACATCGGGCGATTTCAAAACGCTCGAGGACGCGGACGCGCTGTTTGTCACCTTGCGCTTGATGCCAAGTTTGTCCATCATCTCGCGCGCAACGTCGGTGATGTAAACGGAATCGTCCACTTGGATTTCGGTGACGCCGCGTTTTGCCAAATCTTCGATATCACGTTCGGTGTAAAAAGTGCGTGACATAAAAGTAAAGAGGGAAACAGGGAGACAGGTATCAAGTAATCAGGTTACTTGTTTCCCTGTCTACCTATCTACTTACTACCTTCTACTTGCCCTGCAAATTTTCAATCGCTGCGACGGCGGCTTTTTGTGCTGCCATCATTTCCGCTTCACTGCCCGACATCCACATCCGTCCAAAACGCCCGACGGAGGAAACGTGAATCAATTTCACACTCGCATATTTTTCTGCTTCGTTCGCGGCGAGATTGATGTACGCGGCGGGCGCAACTTCCATGATGAATAGTGTTTCGCCCGCGACCAACATCGCGCCGCGTCGAAAACGGTTGAGCAATTGTACTTGGTACGTGTTGACGTGAGTGATGATTTGGAGCGACGCGACAGTGGGCTTGATGCGGTCTTCGGGTTTGAGATTCAAACGCTCCAAAACAATGCGTCCCGCTTCCAACACTTCGGCTTGTTTGAGCGAATGGACTTCGAACATGCCAAATTCGCGTTCGACAATTTGCGCGCCCGGTTTCGCGTCGGTGGATTTCACCGCAATGTCCACGAGCCGAAACACATCATTGCCGGGCGCGACTTCGACGTACAGCGACGCCATGCCTTCAATCGGCAAATCGCCTTGCGTAATCGTGCCGACGAACGCCGCGTACTGCGGCTGCATGCGGTCCAAATAACAATACGCGCGGAGTTCAAATTTGGTGTCTGCCATGTTTGAGAATACAGAACACAGATGACAGAATACAGGCAGGAGCATCTGTGTTCCGTTATCTGTGTTCTGTTATCTGTGCTCTGTCATCTGATTTTATCGTTCATCGCAATTCCGAGTGGTGTAATAAATAGCGGTTTCGGCGGCACAATCGTTTTGACGCCTGTCACGCGTTCAATCACCTGTCCCATATTCGGAAACATGCTCGTTCCGCCGACGAGATAAATTTCATGCACATCATAACGCGCAATGTGTTTTGAAACAATCGCTCCAACTTTTTCCATTACAGGTTGAACCAGCGGAAACAAACGCGCCTGTTCGCCCGCGTCCGTTTTCAATTTTTCCGCGTCCTCGAATGGAATGTTTAGCGCGCCGGCGATGACGAGCGAAAAATGTGTGCCGCCTGTTGCTTCGTCGGCAGTGTAAATCACTTGTCCGTCGCGCAAAACTGCAACGCCCGTTGTCCCGCCGCCAACGTCAACGACTGCCCCATCGCGAATTTGCAAAACCGCATTTGCCGCGCTTGGCTCATCAATTTCGTTCGTACATTCCAACCCCGCGCCGCGCAACACATTCGCGGTCGCGCGCACTTCAGCGCGCGGCACGCCCGGAGGAAACCCTGTCGCGGCGTGAGTAAGTTCAAAACCGAGACGCGCTTCAACTTTGCGTTTCAATTCTTTCAGCAAATCAATCGCGCCGATGAAATCCACCACGAGTCCATCGCGCACCACTTCTGCGAAACGATACGTGCCGACGAGCGGCTGAAAATTTTCGTCGAGTACGAGAACGACGGTATACGCGGTCCCCAAATCCACGCCGACGTGAACGCGCCCGCGATATTCAACACGCGGCGTTTGCATCGCGCGTTCCGTCGCGTCAAGCAATTGCTCTAAATCCGAATTCATCGCGTGCCTTTAACCGCCCACGCGCGCGCGATTAAATCAATCGAACCGTCCGCGTTGTGCGGTAGACGTTCGCGCAATCGTTCGCGCAGCGCCGCGCGTTTTGCTTCACTCAAAGACATCGCATAATGCGGCGCGGGCGCTTGTCCGCTGAGAAACGGATTCCAGTAATCGTCAAAATTCTCAAAATGGGTTGGCACGTCAATCGCGCGCGCCATGACATCATTCAAACCCGCATCGAGAAAGAGATTCCACAACGGCTTGCGATTCGCCAATGGAAAGCGCGCGCCCTCGTCCAATTCCCGCGCGGCAGGGTCGAGTTCTATCGCCGCATCCCAAAAGTGGCGCATCAACTGCATTTCGCCCGCATAATCCCAAACATACAACGCCACCTTGCCATTCAAACGACAGGCGCGCGTCATTTGCGTCACCATGCCTTCGGGGCTTGGCACAAAATTCAACACCAGTCCCGAAACGACCACATCAAATTCACCGCGCTGTGCTTTCAAATCTTGCGCGTCCTCCACGCGAAACTGTGCGCGGGGGTCACTGATTCGTTCGCGCGCATGTTCGATGATTTCTTCCGAGCGGTCCACGCCGACAACATCTTGTGGCGCGGCAAGATCCAAAATCGTTTGCACCAGCGCGCCGGTGCCGCAGCCAACATCGAGCCAGCGTTTTCCGCCTCGCACGCCGAGCCATTGTATAAATTCGCGCGCGACGAGGCGGCTCCATCGCCCGACGTACGATTCATAGACATCGCCGCGTGACCAAACTTGTGCCTGATTGAGTTCGTCCGCCATTTTCTCTGCACCAACGCGCTTGGGTCAAGGATTTCGTCTCGCGAGCAAATCGCGAATTTCGGTGAGCAGCAGTTCTTCTTTGGTCGGCGCGGGTGGCGGCGCGGGCGCTTCCTCTTTCTTTTTCGCTGCCATATTGACCGCTTTGACAATTAGAAACACTGCCCAGGCGATGATGAGAAACGTGATGATGGCTTGAATCAGCGCACCATAACCAATCACCGCCGCGCCTGCGGTTTTTGCCGCTTCGTACGATTCAAACGACTTGCCCGACAGATTGATGTACAAACTGTTGAAATTGATGCCGCCCGTAAGCAGACCAAGAATTGGCATCAAAATATCTTGCACGAACGATGTCACCACCGCGCCGAACGCCGCGCCAATCACAACGGCAACTGCCAAATCAATCACGTTGCCGCGTTCGATAAACGCGCGAAATTCTTTTAACATTTTTTCCTCCTCAAATCGGTAGGACAAATTTGAAATTTGTCTTGCATAGTTGTTCTTATTCGTGCGAATTGGACTATTGCGATGTCCAATTCGCGGGATACGTAACATACATAAAGTGCGCGAACGTGCGCGTACAAAACAAAATGCTCGTGCCGTGCGGGATAAAAATCACATCGCCCGCGTGTCCGATGAAACTTTCATCGCCGACACGAATTTCCAATTCACCGTCAATCACATACTCGACTTCATCGTAATTTAACGTCCACGGAAACGAACCATTTTCAAAACGCATAAACCCCACGCCCATCGGCGAACCATCGCGGTCGGTAATCACATCCGTCGCGCGAATGTTCATGTCGGGACGTTTCACATCGAATGGAAACGGTCCGAGCTCGACGCGCTTGGGGTTAATCAATTGCACGCGCGTCCCGCGTACATCCGGCGCGCGTTTGTCCACCATCCGATTTTGCATCTCGCGCACGACGTTGCGGACTTGGTCGGCGAGCGGGTCAACCGACGCGCGCACCAGCGCAATTTTCAGCGCGCGCGCCACGTCTTCCGCCTCCGGCGTCACAATGTCGTCAGGCGCCAAATCAATTTTCGTTTCGCCGCATTCTTTCCAGATGCGAATGTCGGCGGCGGTAAAGAGACGTTTGGGCATAAACGGATTAGAGACTGGAGACTGGAGATTAGAGATTCCTCACTCCGTTCGGAATGACATTTTTCTAATCTCTAATCTCTAGTCTCTAATTCTTGGTATCGAGCATCCAATCCGCGAGAACATTTCGGTCAACCAACTTGCAACCGTTTGAACGCGCGAGTTCTTGCGCGCCGGGCGAAAATAAATTATTCGTGACAACCATTGCGGCGTTGCATTTGTAATGCGCTTTGCCGGCGACGGCATCGCTGACCGCGCTGCGTGAAACGGGATTGCTTAAGCGTTTCACCTGCACCGCGAATTTGTAGGGCGCTTTTTCCGCAATCAAATCCACGCCCAAATCGCCCGCCTTGCCCGTATGGGTCACGCGATAGCCGCGTTTTTTCAACAATGCCTCGACGTATGCTTCAAATGCCGCGCCGTCGAGTGAATCAATCGCGCTGTGCTGCAAGGCGTTCGCGCGTCGGGAGACCAGCCACCGATTCCAAAAATACAAATAAATCGCGAGAAACAACAACCCCGCGCCCAGCGCGAGTATAACACTGATTGGGTCAATGAACATGGGGTTCAATGCACAATGCTCAATGCCTAATGCACAATGATGCCTTGCAGTCCGTCCAAACTCGACGCGTTGCGCGTTTTGCGATACGTTTCGTTTTCGGCTTCGCCCTTGTTGCTCCAATAATTCAACAGCGTATCGCGCTCGCCGAGGTATTCATAACGCGGCACACCGTACCCGCACGAATCCGAGACGCGCGAAATTTCTGCGCGGATGATGGAACGCATTCCGGGACGTGGCTCGAAATGCTCCATCAGTTTTTCAAATTCCGGTGTACCGCGTTGGTGCACAAATCCCTTGCCGTGCAAACGCACAATGCGCGGCGTTTGCTCGAACGAACAAAACATAAACACGATGCGCCCGTTCTCTTGCAAATGCGCGACGGTCTCGATGCCGCTGCCCGTCAAATCCAAATACGCGACCTCATGGTCGTTCAAAATGCGAAAGACATCATATCCTTTGGGCGAACAATTTACCATGCCGTCGGCGGAGAGCGGCGCGGTGCTGACGAAAAACATTTTTTGTTTTTCAATCCATGCGCGCAGTGCATCGTCAATGCGTTCAAAGACCTTTGCCATTCATTTCTCCCGATTCATCGTTTCAAAAGGATAAACCCGCCGCGCCTTGTACGCCTTTCAACGCAGCGATTTCGCCCGCGTGCGAAAGATTGTGGACGACGAGCATGGACAATACATCGCCGATGCGGCGTTCGCGTCCTTCAAACTCTACGCGGCGGTCCAATTCTTCGGACGTAATGGTTTCGATGTACGCGTCGGTTGCCGCGCGCACAGCTTCTTGAAATTGCGCCACATCGTCGAGCGTCAATTCCTTGCCGCGCAAATCGTCCCAATTCTCACCGCGCCACGGCGCGCGCGAACCGATTTTGTCTTCCCAACCGCCCGTTTCCCACAAACGCGGCTTGTCCAAAATCGCTTCTTGAATATACGCGTCTTCAATCGTCACCATGTGCAAAAAAATCGCACTGATGGAACTGACGGTGCCGGGCGGCGTCCAGTTGAATTGTTCTTGGCTCACATCGAGCAGAACACTGTCCGATTGTCGCCGCGCCCAACGGAATTGGCGGATGATGTATTCTTTGGCGTCCATGTTTTTAGGATTGTCATTTCGAGCGGAGCGAGAAATCTCATTTCTGACGGATGAGATTTCTCACGTTGTTCGAAATGACAAGCTAGTTCAACGATAATCCCCTTCGCCGCGAATTTGATTGCGTTCCAACCGCGACATGAGTTTATCAATGTTCGCTTGCGCGATTTCGTCCAGTGATAAATTGAGTTCTGTTGCGATTTGCGCGAGATACCACAGCACATCGCCCAATTCGTACTTGAGCGCGTCGCGGTCTGTTTCGGAAATTTCGCCGTTCTTGTCGCGGAAAATTTTTTTCACCTTGCCCGCGAGTTCGCCCGCTTCATTCACCAAACCGAGTGTGGGATACACAATCGGATGGTCGGTGTGCACGAGATTCCACGTGCGGCGCGATAGTTTTTGATATTCGTCAAAATTTTCCAATAGTTCTCCCTCAACTCTGTGTGCGCGGGATACGACCCAAGTCGTCACTACGGGACTTGTGCGTAACCAAGCATCAATTCCACCGCGCGTTCAAAATTCGATTCGTCCAGCAATTCCACGCGGTCGCGAAAGGTATGCCACGTTACATCCAAATAGTAAATATCGTCGCTCGTAAAAGTCACCGCGTTCCAACCTTGGTCCTGAAAATAGGTCCCGTCCGATTTTGCGACCATGCGGTCAAAATACGCGAGCGGCACAATGTTTCCAACGCGCTTCAAAATTTCCGCATCGGGCTGGCGATACGCGGACGCGCGCGTCAATTCGCGCCCGTCATAGACAAATTCGCCGAGCAGGGGAATCGTAAACACAAAGCCGCTGCGTTCGCCCGACGCGCGCGCGGCGATGCCGGCGCGTCCCATGCTGTCAAAATTCAAAACTTGCGCGACTGGAATCCCATTTTGCATCGCGTATTCGTAAAATGCTTTCGCGCCGACGAGTCCGATTTCTTCTTCGCCCGTGAACAAAAACGCGATGGGACGATTGGGTTTTTGCTTGGTCAATTCTTCCGCCGCGACCAGAAGCATACACACCGCCGCCGAATTGTCCGACGCGCCTTGATAATCCGGCTGGTCCAAGACCTTGTCGTAATGCGCGGAATAAATGGTGTACGGAACGAACGCCGTTTCGTTCCCGCGCGATTCGTTCCCTTGCGTGTGCAGCGGCACAAACAGGTTGTCGAATTTTGTATCATAAATCGGCAACCGCTGCACCTTGATTCCGCGCGCATCCAAATAATTTTCAATAAATTGCGCGCGCTGCGCGTTGCGCAAGGTCACGAATTGTTTGCAAAAACCAAAGCGCCCGTTTTCATTCAACGGCTGCGCGGGTGTTTCGCGATACGCCGCCATGTCTTGCAAATATAAAATTCCGTCGTCCCAACTATTCCAATTGGCAATTACAAAAATCAGACACGCGCCGAGAACGACGAGGGCTAGCCATTTCAAAACGCGTTTCATTTGTTTGCCGCATTCAACGGACGCAGTAAGTCTTGCAGTGCGCGCCATGCTTCGGACACCACGCGCGGTTGTTGGTGCACGGGGTCGTTGACCCAAAAGTGGACGACAAGATTCATTGTGCCGCCGCGGATGGATTCGAGCCAAACGCTCGGCGCCGGGGATTCAGAAATGCCCTCGATATTTTTTAACGCGTCAAGAATATTTTTTTCTGCGTCCGCAAAATCGCGCTGTGAATCCATTTGCAAATGGAGCGTGCTGCGTAATTGCGCGTGAAGCGAATTGTTTGTTACAACGCTGTTGACGATGTTCGCATTGGGAATAATGACACGGCTGCCGTCAAAGGTATCGAGAAACGTGCCGCGCCAACCAATCTGTGCTACGCGCCCTTCACTGCCACTCACCACAATCCAATCGCCCGTTTGAAACGGACGCGTTCCCATGATGAGCAAACCCGCCGCGAAATTTTGAATCAAATCTTTGAACGCAAAGCCGGCGGCAATGCCGAGAATCACAACCGAGAGCCCAAAGCCGCCAAGAATCCAAATAATGCCAAGTGAAAGAATCCCGTAATACACCACCTGTGTCGCAAACTGTTCGACGCGCGGGTCCAAGTTTGCCTGGCGAAACGCGCGCCGCAGCACGCCGCGCAAACTACGCGCGCAGACATAGACGACAAGTAGGATGAAGAGGGAACGAAGGATATTGCCGAGCGAAAAATCAACCTCTGTCGGAATTTGGCTCGCCGACGCGCCCGCCGCCGCGAGAATTTGCGTGAGGATTGACGAAGGGTCCATTACGAATTGCGTCGTCCGGTCAGCCCGAACGCGCCCGCGAGAATGAGCAAGCCGATGACGACGAGAATAAGGGGCCAGCCCTTGGCGAGCAGCGCTTGCAGATTTTCATTCGCCGACGCGATGCCGCTGACGACAATAATTCCGCCGGGGATGAGGGGCCACCAACGAAAATTTCGAGTGTAGACCCAATCAATCAAAAAGATGGCGATGAAACCGAAACCGAGTCCGATGCCGCTCAAACCCATGAACGAAAACAATCCGCCTTGCGCCGCTATTTGTCCGAGCGCCAATCCCGCGAGAATGCAGCCGGGGATGAGGAAACCATACGTCCGCGTGTAAAAATACGCGACGAGAAAAATTAACCCCACCGCAAAAAGAATTGCCGACGCGCCAAGCTCGCCAAAAAATTGCATTGCAAAAAACGCGATGCCGAGCAAAATCAACACAGCGCCCGCAATCATTCGTCCGCGATTTTGATTTTCCATTTATTTTATTCACCTTACGCATGTCATTTCGAACCCCTCAATCCTTCGGGGTAAACTCTGTGAGAAATCTCAGTTTTTTCCACCGAGATTTCTCGCAAGACCGCTCGAAATGACAATTCTGCGTAACATGAGTTATTTTATCCTCAACGACAACGACTGCCCGTCGCGCAATGGCATGAGCGTTGTAAAAAACGTTTCGTCATCCAACAATGCACGCGTGGTTTCCAAGATGGCGTTCGTGTCCGCATCCGTTTGGCTCACCACGCGCCCGTGCCACAACATGTTGTCGTAAATCAAAATGCCGCCGACGCGCAATTTCTCGCGCGCAATGGTAATCGCTTTGGGATAATCATGTTTGTCAATATCACAAAAGATAATGTCAAAGGGACCCGGATATTTTTTTGCAATTTCCAACGCGTCACCGACGTTGAACTCGACGCGTTCCACCAAACCGGCGCGTGTGAAATAATCGCGCGCGCGGTCTTGATTCGACTGCTTGCCTTCGGTCATTATCACTTGACCGCCGTCGCCGACTGCCAGCGCAAACCACATCGCGGAATAACCAAAGCCCGAGCCGAGCTCCAGAACATTTTTTGCGCCAATCGCCCGCGCGAGAAAATGCAGCATCCGTCCTGCTTGCGCGCCGATGATGGGGAACCCTTGCGCGCGTCCATAATCGCCCATCTCTTTCAGAATCGGCGTTTCTTCGGACAATGTTTTTTCGAGGTACTCGTAAATTTTTGGGTGTGTGATTTCGAGGTCGGACATTCGAGTTTGACGTTTTATGTTTGACGCCTGAACGTGATGCATCAAACGTAAAACGTCACGAGTGCGCGCACGCGATAAACGCGCGGCGCAGGATTTTGTTTCCTTGCGCGTCGTAGGCAATATAGTAGGGCTGCTGACGCGTAATGAGATGCGCAATCTCGGCTTCGTCGCCCGGACACGCGTCATAGATGCGTTTGTGCTCAGCGAGTTTTTCGACATGGTCGCGAATCGCGCGCACATCGTCCACGCCCGCGCGATAGTAACCCGAAAAGGCGACCATCCCGCCGGGATTCACGTTCAGCGTCAAGCCGCCTTGCAGTGGCACCATTGCGCCGTTTGCGGGACCGTACTGTTTGCCTTTGAGCGGAATCATCCGCTGCGCGCGATATTGCACGACTTTGTCATCTTGAATGTGTCCGAGCTCGCGCGCAAAAATCAATTCTTCGCCGCGCAAGCGCAGCGCATTTTGTAATTCCTGCGGCGGCATCGGTTCAGCAGTTGTGCCTGCCATACTGAGCAAACCGAGATTCACGGGTGACGTTTTCAATCCAATTGTTTTGGTATGCGGTTTGAACAGATTCGCATCTTTGACCTGCAAGATGCGGCGGTTGGAAAAAATCCGCTTCAAGATTTCAAAATACGTCCCCTGAAACAATTGCTGCTCGGCTTTGAACATGGACGTGGCGATAACGCGAAACACCGCGTCGCCGGGCGGGGCGAGCATCAGCGCGGTTGCCATCATTTTTCCCACATCATCGCGCGCCTGACACAGCGCCTCATCTGCGCTCAACTTGGCATCCTGCTTGCGTTTCCATTCATAGATGCCGACCAAGATTTGGTACACCGCGCCGCTGAGTACGCGCGAGAAACTATGCGATTCCGAAGCGAGGCGCGTGGTGGGCGCGGTCGCGGGCAGCATCCACGTCTCCCGGTAACGAAACGTGTTGACCAAATCGCGCAAAGAAGTTGCGCCCGCGACATCTTTGCCAAAGGCGGCGTACAGCGCTTTGCCCAATTGTTCTGCCAGTCGCGTCACATTGCTGCTCGCGCGCAAATTGCCGCCTGTCTCGCGCAGCAATCGTTCGCGCACGGTCGGAAATTGCAGCGTGGTGAGCAGCGCGGTAATGTCGCCGAACGCTTCGTGGAACGCGCCGGTTTCGGGATGGAGCGAAGACCAGTAGTCGGGATGGTGCGCGTCGAGAATCGCGTGTCCGCATTCATGCGCGACGACATCGGACGACTCGCAAGTGTAAATAGTGCGGTTGCTGAGCGTATCGGTAGTGTAGAAAAATTTTAGCGCGGTGCGGTCATAATACGCGTTGAGGTCGCGCCCCGCGCGCGGCTGAACGGGGAGTACGGTTCCGGTCTGCCAATCGAATGGCGCGCCGAAATAGTTTTGCCAAATGTCGTACGCGTGGGAAAGGATAACCATCAAGTGCGATGCTTGAAATTCAACACTGCCCGGTTTTGCCGCGTCCAAATTGCCGTCCACAGGCAAACCGGGGATGGCAAATTTGTCTGGACAGCAGCCCGGTGACGCTGCTTCGGGCACATCGCCTTTGCCGCCGGGGTCATTGAGGAATGCGCTAAAGAGGCGCGGGGGTGGCATCATGGCAATTCCTTCGCGAAGGTGTGGAAAGAGCAAAGCACCTGTTGTTGTATCGGGTCAAAGCTCCAAACACGCGCGCAGGTGCTTTGCCCCAATAGACCTCAAGAAATCCACGCGCGCTTGAGATGTTTGTAGCCGTGCGCGTCTTGTTCCACGTACCACGCTTTGCCCTGGCGGCGCAATTGTTCGGTGTCAATTTGCTCGCCCGGTTTGGGCACATAGACCTCGCCGTTAGCCACCAATTTGGAAACATGGTCGGCGATGGCGCGCAGCTGTCGCGGGTCGGCGGGTTCAACGTGGGCTTGGACCAACTCGCCGCGCGCATTGAATTTCAATTCGCCTTGCGCGCGGAGGTCTACGCAGATGCCTGCCACATCGCAGAGCGTGTTGTCGTCCAACACCACGCGCTGGGTGTATGAAAAATCAATACGCGTGCCGCGCGCGGTGCGCGTGACATTTTCCACGTGCAGCTGGGCATCGGGCGTGAGGTCCAGAATCGGGCGCGCTTGCTCCAAGATTTGCAGCGCGTCCGCGCTTTCAAAATCGCGGGGTAGTGCGAGTGCCATTCACGTTTCAGGCGTTACCGCGCTTCACGCGAAAAAGACAAACCAACTCCCAGAGCCGCGCGTGCCGCGTCGGCTCTGGAGGTTTGTCGCGAGGAAATGTGAAACGGATACGCGCGGAGAACTAACCGCTGCGCCCGCCGACGGCACCTTTGGTGTTTTGCGGGAGAATCATCTCGACGCTTTCGTGCGGACGTGGAATGACATGAACACTCACCAGTTCGCCGACGCGTTTCGCCGCCGCTGCGCCCGCGTCCGTCGCCGCTTTCACCGCGCCGACATCGCCGCGCACCATGACGGTGACGAATCCGCCGCCAATGTATTCACTTCCGATGAGTACGACATTCGCGGCTTTCACCATTGCGTCCGCCGCTTCAATCGAACCGACCAGCCCTTTGGTTTCCACCATGCCGAGGGCAATCATGTTAGGGTCTGCCATGTTGTTCCTCTCCTCCGAAACGCTCGCTCCTGCGAGCGCGAAATTTTGAGGCGACAAGTCTGGCGGTACAGAATCGTCGCGCACATCCACTTGTGTTTTTGATTTTCTTTGCGTCGCGCGCACCGCACGCGCGAGTTTGTCTTGCAATGATTTGCGAGGCATTTCGGTTCGCTTCTTAAACGATTATCACGTGCTGTGGCTTTTCCGCGTCGTATTTGACACGTACCGTGTCTCCGACGCGCGGAATTGCAATACGCGACACGAACGCCCGCACCTTTGCCTCATACGGCGCCGCATCCGTTGGCTCCACTCGCAAACGAAAACTGACATAGGGACTTTTGTTGAGGGTGATTCCCGTATCCTTCATTTCCAAAATCGTCGCGTTCGCATCCCGTCCGTTGTGCATTAACCACTTGTATTTTCCCGATGTCGTGCCCCAGCCCGTGAACATAACCAGCAAGAATAGTCCAACCCCTACAAACAATAGTACCAGATACAACCCGAGATTGCCCGTCGGAAGGACAATAAAGATGATACCAAAAAGATATGCCAGATAGATGGCGCAAATGACAAGCAAACGCGTCACCGAAAACATGGTCTATCTGCTCCGCAACTCTGCAAGCACACGCTGCACGACTTCTTCAATCTGCGCGTCGCTCGCGTCAGAACGTTGCGGCGAACGTTCCGCACCGGCGGATGATTCAGGATTCCAATCGCGCACGCCCCATGCGACGCGCTTGACGTTCAACACATGCTTGACAGAAATGTTTTCGCTGAATACGCCGCCGCCGATGCCGCCCGTCGCGAGTGTCATGGACGGGTCGAGGTTCGTGGTGAAACCCACCGCGCCGAGCGTCGCCATGGTGTTGACGACGATGCGAAACGCGGGTTTCTCCAAACCGAATTGCATGATGACATTTTCATCGCGGCAGTGAATCGAAAGTGTGTGTCCGTCGCCGCCAAATTTCAAAAGTTCGATACAGCGTTCGCAACCTTTTTCCCAACCGTCCGCGACGTACCAACCGAGAACGCTCGTCAATTTTTCGCGCGAGAGTGGATATTCGGGTCCAACACCTTTTAATTTTCCAATCAATACGCGCGCGTTCGAGGGAACGCTGATGCCCGCCATTTGCGCGAGCGCTTGCGGCGATTTGCCGACGGCTTTCGGGTTTGGCAAACCATTCGCTTGATGAATGATTTTGCTCATCGCCGCGCTTTGCGCGTCGTCCATAAAATACGCGCCGCGTTTTTCCATCTCTGCTTGCAACTGCGCGGCGATAGGTGAATCCGCGACGACGGACTGTTCGCTCGCGCAAATCGTTGACCAATCGAACGATTTCGATTTCACAATCAAATCGGCGGCTTGCGGAATGTCCGCGCTGCGGTCAACATACACGGGAACATTGCCCGGACCCACGCCAATCGCGGGTTTGCCCGAACTGTGCGCCGCGCGAACCACTGCCTCGCCGCCCGTCGCAATCAACATGCTCACCGCCCAATGCTTCATCAATTCATTGAGCGCGGGCATCGTCACCGTCGTCAAACTCGAAATCAATCCTTTAGGCATTCCCGCGCGTTCGCCCGCTTCCGCCATGACGCGCACAGTCTCACTCGTACATTTGACCGCGCTTGGATGCGGCGAAATTATCATCGCGTTGCGCGCTTTGACGGCGATGAGGACTTTGAACATCGCGGTTGACGTTGGATTCGTCGAAGGCGTAAATCCCGCGAGCACGCCGACGGGCCATCCGATTTCGACAATCTTTTTCGCGTCATCGCGTCGAATCACGCCAACGGTTTTTACATCCTTGAGCGAGTCCCATAAAAATTTGCTGCTAAATTCATTCTTGACGCGTTTGTGCGCGGGGACGCCGTACGTCGTTTCGTCCGTCGCCATTTGTCCGAGACGCGCGGATTCGCGATAGGCCGCGTCCGCCATCGCCGCGCAAACCTTGTCCACTTGCTCTTGCGAGAAATGGAAAAATTCGCGCTGTGCTTGACGCGCGGCAACGGCAAGATTGCGGACTTCTTGGATGGAACGGAGGTCAGTGTCGAGTTCGGGCATTGTGTTGGTAGTAGGTAGTAGGTAGTAGGTAGTAGGTAGTAGGAACAGCCCTGCTACTTGCTACGTGCTACGTGATACTTAGAACTTTAATGGATTGCGCGCAACATCGAGAACGGCATCTTGAAACGCGGCGCAGGCGGCGCGGCACGCGGCTTGTGAACCCGTGAGCAGCGCGCCGGAAAAGTTGGTTTCGCTCGGCGGATTGAACCAAACGCGCAGTGTAACGTTGGCGGCTTTCAGTGCCGCATCAATGCCAAAGGTCGCTTCGAGCGGCGGGGCGATAAGATATGCCATCGGCGTTCCCAGCGGCACGCCGGCGGTTTCACTCAAGTATGTGCCGGTGCGCGAAATCAGATGCGGGAAAAAAGCGATGGTGTTGTTATCATTCGCGGAATAAAAGTACGCCTCGTCGCGGATGTACGTGAGCGCGGCGTTCAAACCCGCGCGCACTTCGGCAGGGTCGGGTCCTGCAAGAATCGCAATGATTTCGCCCGACAGCGGACCCGACGCGTGCGCGGAACCGGCGTAAAAACTTTTTGCATACGCGACGCGCACATCCGCCTGTTTGGTCGCTTCGTCAATCGCCGTGTATGTCGCGTCGTCAATATCGGCGGTGAGAAATCCAATACTGCGTTCGTTTTCGCGCAGCTGCATTTTTTCGGCGAACATGCGGTCCACATTCGGAATAATCCGAACGGCGAGGACGTTGGCTTTGATGGGGTCGAGAACGCTCATACGAATTCTCCAATGAAAGGCACGTCTTTGACGCGTCGTTTGGCGCGCGAGATGCGGTCGAACCATGGACCGTACAGTTGATTGCGTTGGCGATATGCCGCGACCTGCGGCGCGAAATCGGGACCTTGCAACTGAATTTGTTCGGCAAATAATTTTTGGGCAAACGCGTACAGCTCGGCATCCAGTTGATTCTGCTCGCGCAGCCATGCCATGACCTCTGCCGGGACGCGTTCCCCGCGCGGACGCGTGCGCGTGATGTTACTTTTCACATAGTACGGCGCGCGCCAGCCGAACGCTTTGGTGAGCATGACGAGCGATTCATCAAAACGTTCGACCAAGCCGACGATGAAATAGCGCGCGAGATGCTCTTGCGCGCGTTCCAACATTTCGCGCGTGACGCCGCCAAATTTGGCAAAGAGGTCGCCGGAAAGAAAACGCGTTTGCATATTGTCGAACATGTCGCGCATGGTGCCGTTGCGTAAATCGTCAATGGACGGCATGTGCGGCGCAACGTCTTGTTTCAAAATCGAGGTGCGATAATCCATTTCAAAATAAAAGTAACTCGACAACGCGAGGTCAATCGGTTCGCGCAGCATGGTGAAATATGTGCTGGGTTGTGACAACGTTTCATGCAAGCCGAACGGCATGTGTCCCCAAAACAATTTGTACTGGGCTTTGGCAGCCGGTGGCAGCGCGCGCAGGGTCCAATAGTCTTTGACCTCAACATACGGGTACGCTTCGCCGTAGCGATACTGCCGCAGCAAAATATTTTCAAGCGTCGTTCCCGCTGTTTTGGGGATATGAAAAAAAATACACGCGCGCGCGCCCGGTTTCAAGAGTTCGTGCCGCGCGGCGGGAACCGGCTTGGAAAAATCCGTGCGTGTTGCTTGTTCTCGCGTCATGTTGTTCTGTGGCTTGACCGTCAAATTATTCCTGCGTGCTTGGTTCGGGTAGAGCAAGTGCGCCCGTTTTCTTTTTTCGAAAAGACAGGCGCGGGCGCGTAAAGCGGGGCGGCTGGACTCTGGGCGCTTTGTCCGCAATTGTGGCGGCGAGCGTCTTGCCGCGTTCCAATGCTTCGCGGAAAAATTTTTCAATGTCGGCGCGTGACACGTCGCTTCCCGTTTCGTACCATTGCAGCGCGCCGCGTCCCATCGCGTACGTGCCGGCATACGCGATGGCGACTTTTGGAAGGATGCCGAATCCCGGGATGAGACCGACCAGTTGCCGCGCGATCGTCCGCCACAAGAAACCCGCGCCGACGGTGGAACCGAACGCGGTGAGATGGTCTTGCCAGCGCGTCGAGAGTCCAAAAATCAGACCGAGCCGATACACCATGAACGCTTGGGCTTTGGTGAGAATGACCATGTCCGCAACATTGAATGGAACATTCAACACGGGAACAATTTCTGCGAGTCCTGTGCTGAACGAATAACTCGCATTTGCCATGGATGTTTCGTTGATAATGTCTTTGGCGACGGGGGAACGAAACAACGGAAAATTGCGCGCGAGGGACAATTTGTGCTCCGGCAGCAAAGTCAAAACGGCGGGCACAAACTGTTTGTCTAAAAATTCGCGCGTGACGACTTGTCCTTCCAATACGCGCGCACCCATCCATTCTTGCCGCGCGAGAATGGCGTTAGGCGATGGCGCTTGGTCAAAGATGACGATTATTTTTTTGCCCGTCGCCATCCATTTTTGAAACGCGTTCTTGAGCGCGCCATTCGCGTTGTTGCCTGACTCTAACACAATAACAACCAAGTCCGCGCGTTCTGCCAAGTCTGCCTTGTCCGGAGAAATTAGAATCGGACCTGCCATTTGATTACTGGCGTCGTCAATCGGCAGTGGGCGCGGTGCGAGATATAACGCGGTTGCCAAATCGCGCGCGCCGCCCGTTTCATTGCCGACGATAGCAACCCACGTTTGATATTCGGCGGCATCGCGAATCGGCGTGAGGTCTACTTCGCGGATGGTTTTGAAAATCGTTCCTACATCGGTGAGACTGGGCACGGGAATTCACGACGGAGGACGAAGGACGAACGGCGCAAAGATATTTCGCTTCGTCGTCCATCGTCCGCCTCCCCTACTTGTTCTGTTCTTGCTCCATCAATTTCAATTTAATACCGCTCGCCTGATGTTTCAGCATGCGTTTGATATATTCTACCACGTACGCGCCCGCTTCAAGCGGATTTGTGCCACCGTTAAAAATATTGCACACCACGTCGCGGTCGGCGTCCGTCGAATCGGGCTGCGGCTTGTAACCCATATATGCGCTCATCGCTTCCGCGCGTCCAAGTCCAGGGCGTTCGCCAATTAGAGTGACAACGACTTTTGCATCCACGACGGAATTGACATCGTTCAACAATCCAACGCGTCCATATTTTACATAGAACGGCGTGCCCATTTTTAGACCCGCTTGCGCGAGCCCCTGTTGAATCACAGGAAAAATGTCGCGCAAATTATGTTCAATCGCGGCGGCGGAAAGTCCATCCGAAACGTACACTTGGACATCGGGCTGTTTGATACATTTTTCCTGCAATGTTTTGCGCGCGGCGTCGGAAAGTTTTCTGCCCAAGTCGGGACGCAAAAGATATTCTTGACGATTGCTCGCTTGTGTCTGCACCTCGAACAGATTGAACTGTTGTAACAGCGTGGGGTCAATTTCTTTGAACAGCGCGTCTTGCGTGACCGCGTGGTCTGCCCAAAAAATAAATTGCGGAATGTTGCGATAGCGCGGACCCGCGTGTCCGATGCCAATGCGCGCGGGCGTCGTCTGCATCAACGCGCGCAGCACATCGGGCTTGCGAACGTTTTCGACGTACGAACGCGTACGATATTCCGACGCGGTGATGTCGGGGAGGTCGAGATTGATGGTAGGGGTGTTCAATTGAACGCCCCTACCATCAATACCTTGCCGTTTCAATTCCGCGACGACGGCATCAATGATGGATTCGATTTGTTGTTGTGTAATCATAAGGCGCTCTTTGTTCTGCCAATCCAGCCGGGCGCGGACCCGGTGCGTTGTCCGAGGAACAAACTCAATTGCGCGGCGTGTTCGTGAACGTGGCGCAAGTTGTAAATGAAGAGCTCTGCAACCGTCATATCGGGATTATTTGGTCGGCAGCGCTGCGGCGCCAAGAGGTCGGCGGAGGCAATGCGCGCGCGGCATCGGTCGCGTCCGTACGCCAAATATGTCAACACCTCGTCGCGCGCATACACGCGCTCGGGTAGCCCTTCATCCATATCGGCTTCGCTCATCGTAAACGGCGCCGGTGGTGAAAACGTTTCGGGGTCGTCCGACAAATAATAATCGAGCCAGAACAACGCGTGAAAGCAGAGATACCAGAAAGTGGCGAATTCGGGTTGGTCTTGTTCTTGCCACAAACGCGCGTGCCACAAATCGTCCGGACACGCGCGAATGGAATTTTCCAACATATCAATCGCCGCGCCGAACTGACGCCAGAGGAGATTCCGCCACGTTGATTCCATTTCCAATCTTCCTCTTGTCAGCGCACAAAAATCGTCGGGTCGCCCGCTTTATCCGTCAACAACAATTTTTCTTTATCCCACAAGCCCATCTCGACGAGCCAATTTTCAAATTCGGGCAGTGGGCGCAATTTCAAAATTTGACGCAGTGACGGCGCGTCGTGGAATGAATTGGATTGGTACGAAAGCATGGGGTCGTCGCCCATCGGTACGCCCATAAAATAATTGCAGCCCGCGGCGGCGAGAAGGATGGAAAGATTTTCCAGTGAGTTCTGGTCAGCGCGCGCATGATTCGTGTAACACGCGTCGCAGCCCATTGAGATGCCCGTGAGTTTCGCGCAAAAGTGGTCTTCCAAGCCCGCGCGCGTAATTTGCCGCGCATCGTACAAGTATTCGGGTCCGATGAAACCCACAACCGAATTGAGTTGATATGGCGCGTAGCGTTTCGCCAGACCGTAGCACCGTACTTCTAACGTCAATTGGTCCCACCCGTGATGCGCGTCGGCGGAAAGTTCCGCGCCTTCACCCGTTTCAAAATACATGTAATTCGGTCCGGGGACGACGGAATATTTTTTCGCCACCTCGTACGCTTCATCCAACATGCCAACGGAAATTCCAAACGACTCGTTGCCTTTTTGCGAACCCGCGAGCGATTGAAACACAAGTCCTGCCGGTGAACCGCGCTTCATCGCCTCCATCTGCGTCGTCACGTGCGCGAGAACACAATTCTGTGTCGGAATTTTCCAATCGGTGATGACCTTGTAGCTCATGTCCAGCAAGCGCTGTACGCTCGCGAGGGAATCGTCAACAGGATTGATGCCGATAACGGAATCGCCCGAACCATACGAGAGTCCTTCGTAAATTTCCGCGCGGATGCCGTCGGGGTCGTCGGTGGGATGATTCGGCTGATTGCGCGAAGCGAGCCGTCCCATTTCGCCCATCGTGTTGTTTGCATGAGTGACGACGCGAATTTTGGACGCGGCAAGAACGAGGTCCATGTTCGACATCAATTTTGCGACGGCGGAAATCATTTCGCTCGTGAGCCCGTTTTGAATTTTCTTGATATCGTCGTTCGTCGTCTTGTTGTCGAGCAGCCACTCGCGCAATTCTCCAACTGTCCATGATTTGATTTGCGCGTACGCGTCTTGGTCAACGGCATCCAGGATGACGCGCGTCACTTCATCTTGGTCGTACGGGGCGACGGGATTTTCGTACAAAACGGACAGCGGCACTTGACTCAACACATATTTCGCCGCCGCGCGTTCAATCGCCGACGACGCGGCAACGCCCGCGAGGTGGTCGCCCGATTTGTCCTCGTTCGCCTTGCCCATGAGGTCGCGAATATCGCGGAACTCGTACAATTTGCCGAAAAGTTTGCAGCGTAGAATCATCGGTAGTAGGTGGCAGGTAGTAGGTAACAAGGAAAATCCCTGCTACCTACTACTTGCTACTCGAGTTCCTTATATTGCTCGCGCCAATCCCTTTCCTCCACATCCCAATTCGTATGATTCCCCATCTTGCGAATCGAAATGTGCATCATCGGTTCGCGCGGCGTAGCGCCATGCCAATGCCACACCTCTTTTGGAACGGTAATGATTTCGCCCGTGTGGACAAGTGTAACACCGTTTTCGTCTCCGTACGCGCACGTTCCTTCCAAAACATGCAGCACTTGGTCCACATCGTGAATGTGGGGACGCGTGCGCGCGCCTGCGCTGAACCAGACCGCGAGCAATTCGACATCCGAACTATCGGCGGCCCACACGAGACGTTTGAGTGTCACGTCGCCGGAAAACTCTTTATCCCCGCCTTTGTATGGCGTGTGCAGCGCGTCGGGTTCGGGTTGGGTTTTGTTGATTTGGATGGGTTTCAAAGTCATGTTCCTTCTACTCGTTCAAGTTTAGCTTATCCCATACTCGCCGTTTTATCCACCAATGTTTTCAAATGCGTAATCACCCTCGCACCAGCTAATGGTCAAAATATCAATTGCCTCATCAACGACCACACGAATCGTCATAGTCTCCAATCTCCAGTCTCTAATATCAATCAGAAATCAAAAATCCGAAATCCTAAATTTCCACCCCCCCCTCACTCTGCAACATATCCGCAATATCAAAGTATCCCTTTTCCAGCGCAACCGTGAGCGGCGTCTTGTGTTCGTAATTCGGATAATTCACATCGCTGACGCCGTTCGCCAAAAGCCACGTCACCATTTCGGGTTGTCCCGAAAGCACCGCCGCGTGCATGGCAAATTCTTTGCCCTCGCCGCCACCATACGATTGGAGCAATTCCGCAATATCGGGATTGCCGCTCAAGCACGCGTGGTACAACACGGGATAATCGTGCGAACCTTTCGCGTGCGCGAGCAACGGGTCGGCTTGGAGCATCGCATCCACGCGTTTCACATCGCCCAACATCGCGGCGGTACAAATGTCAACGGGCGCGCCTTGCGAAATCAAAAATTCCGCAATCTCGCGCTGTCCCGTTTGCGTCGCGGCTTGAATTGCAGTTTCATTTACCTCTTCCCAAACCGCGTTCAAAAGTTCGGGATGTTCCCGCAACATTTGTTTTACGACATCAAGATTGCCGTGTGCGTTTCCGACGAATTGGGCTACAAGTTGTGGGTCCATAATACTCGTTTGACAATATCGCTATGAACGAGAATTTCCGCGAATCGAGACGAACATTTCTTGGTTTGTTATGATTCGAGATGATTCGTAAAAATTCGCGTAGCTTCGCGTTTCCCATCCTCTACCTTTCGAGGGGAACAATACTCCGTTTTTTCTTGCGCGGCATTTTCATTTTTTCGGTTTGAAAAACATATTCCACCACGCGGTCCGTTTCCGTTGTGAAACCCACGTGCTTGCCATTCGCATCCACCGCGACCAAATTCATACCCGGCGGAAAGGGAACGGTGAGCGCGCGCAAATCTTGCATCGCTTCACGCGCGGCGCGTTGGAGCGTCATGCCCATTTTCAAATACAATACAACGGAATGTGCAGTGTTCGCGCGCATCGCCATTTCGCCATACCCCGTGCACGCGCACGCGCCGTAACGATTATCACAATAATTGCCCGCGCCGATAATGGGAGAATCGCCGACGCGTCCCGGATATTTCCACGCCCAGCCGCTTGTGCTGACGCCGCTCGCCAAATTCCCGCGCAGGTCAATCGCAATCACGTTCGTCGTCCCGTGCGGCGGCGAGTGGTCGTTTGTCTTTGACAAACGACCACTCGATTCATCACCATACTCGTCGTTGCTCGCGGCGATTTCGGGGTCATGCGTTGCGCGTGAAACCAATTCGCGCAAGATATTGTAACGCGGGTAATCGCTCACTTTGTTTTCGTAAATGGCGCGCGCGGCGTCGGTCAATAAATTTTTCTTTTTCATGCCGAGTTCGCGCGCAAAACGTTCCGCGCCCGCGCCGGCAAGCATCACGTGCGGCAAGCGTTCCATCACTTGGCGCGCAATCGAAATCGGATGCTCGAAATTTTTCACCGCGCACACCGCGCCTGCCGCACGCGTTTTGCCATCCATAATGCTCGCGTCCAATTCCACTTGACCGAGAATGTTGGGCAAGCCGCTGTACCCGACGCTGTGGTCTTCGGGGTTCGATTCGACCAAACGAATCACCGCTTCCACCGCGTCCAGCGCGCTGCCGCCCGCGCGCAAAATTTCCATTCCGGTGGCGAAACCAAGTTCCGCGTTCGTTGAGGCGACGAGAAGCATTTATTTTTTGATGTACAAAAAGTAAACGTACGCGGAAATGAACAGGATGCCGAGAACGATGAAAATCCAACCACTCGGTCCGTACTCGCGCGACACGACCAATTCGTACAAAATACCAAGCGATTGCGCGACAAAGCCGAGCATCATCGTCGGACCGACAACGCGCTTGAGCATGTCTTCGTCGGCGTGACGCGAAAAATACGCGAGAAAGGTGTACAACAGTCCGACCGCGCCGCGCACATGGATATTCGCCAGTGCGAACGCGCTGAGCGGTTCGGGGTTCAGCATTGCCCCGAGCGGTACCGCCAAAAAGAGGTCGCCCAAAACAAACACCAGTGCGGCAACACCGGTCAAGTACACGAGATTGCGGAGCGTCATTTTGTTCCTCCTCTATGTGGCAAGACAAATTTGAAATATGTCCCACGCGCTGACACATTACAAATTTGTCTTAGCGATAAAATACGAGCGTTTTCACACTCAACGGCACCACGCGGCCATCGAGCATCGGCAAACCAATGTCAATGTAATCACCTTCATCCAAGCCAACTTGGTCAATCGAAAGCAGCGCGCGCGGCGGCGATAATGCCTTCACCGCTTGCCCCAAACTCTGCGCATAGTCGCGTCCCAAAATCAAAATCAACGGGCGCTCACCCGGCAATTCGTGCGTCGCATAATCCGACAACCCCTTTGCCAAATTTTGCAACTGTGCGAAATCCAACGTGCCGTGAATGTCCAACGCAATCGCCGCGTTTTCACCGCGCGCGTCAATTTCCATGCGTGCCATCGCATCCCGAATCGCGTTGGGAATGTTCGATGTACTGCCGAGATACGGACGCACAACGGGAACATTCTTGAGCGGCAGAATTTGTTTCTCTGCCCAAATTGTCGAACCGCTCAACGTCACCGTTTGCGAGCTTGCGCCAATCACCGTCGCGCGAATCGTTTCGGGCGGCTCAATCGCTTCCATTTCCTGAAGCGCTTTGTTTTCACGCAGCGCGAGTCCGAACAATGGACCGATGTCATCATGCGTTGTAACATTTTCCAAGGTCACATTTTGAATCGGATGATAAAAATAATGTCCAACGCCGCCGCTGAGAAATAATTTTGTGTTGCGCCCGCTCACACTCATCGGCGGCGTGAGCATCACTTGATGCGCGAGCGCGGACTCGCGTCCTTCAAGCAATTCCACCGTCAAGTCCGCGAGGATGTTGCAAAATTCGCGCAAGGGTCCGAGTTCCGCGCGCGCGCCAACACGAATCGGCAAATTGTGATGCTGGATAATTTTTCGCGCCGGTTCGGCAATGTGACGAATCTGTAATGTGTTGTGGTCAATCTCGACGATGCGTCCGCCCACGTTCATCGCCGCCGCCGCGAGCGTGTTGCCCAATTCAAACACCGCGCTGTTTGCGGTGCCGCCGCCAATGTCCACATTTGTCACGCGCGCATAATGTTCGCGCGACCAACTCGCCGCGCCGCTGCCGCGTCCCGCCATTTGCGCTTCAAGGCGCGGACCCGCGACGGTCACCACAAATTCGCCCGCATATTTTCCGAGCGCTTGCAAAATTTCCGCCGCGTTTTCTTTTTTTGCAATTTCGCCCGTGACGATGACCGCGCCCGTCTCTACTTGCGACGGGGCAATGTTCGCTTTGGCGTATTCTGTTTCGACGATATGTTCCAGTGCCGTTACGTCCACACGTTCGCGCGTGGCGAGCGGCGTAAGATAAATTTGGGATTGATAAAGCACATCGCGGTCATTGATACCGATGCGCGGCACTTGACTGGACGGCGCGATATTTTTCAAATAAATCCGCGAAAAAACAATTTGCGTCGTCGTCGTCCCAACGTCTAGTCCCACACTCAACAGTGTGCGCGCGTCAGCCATTTAGAGAGTCCACGAATAACACGAATAACGCGAACAAAACAGATACAATTCGTGCGGATTCGTGCTATGCGCGGATAGTATCAAGATTTCTTGAACGTGATTTTTCCGTCCACCGCGAGTTCGTCAATGATTGCCATGATGACGGCATCCGTCGGCGTGTCTTTGGTGAACGTGGTTTGACGCGCGCTGGAACCTTGCGCGATGAGGACAAGGTCGCCGATGCCCGCGTCCACCGTATCAATCGCCGCAATCGGTTTCCCGACGAGTTCATTTTCGGTGGTGGCTTCGCGCACGATGAGAATTTTTTTGCCGACAAGTTTGTCGTCTTTGATGGTAGAGACGACGGTGCCAACGACGCGACAGATTAACATGGGTGATTGGGTGATTGGGTGATTCGAGATGGAATCACCTTTCACAATTTTTCTCGTGATGGGAAAGATTATAGACGCGCAAAAAATCTATTGCAAGAGGCGCGCCTTTCGTAGTAACGATTTCAATCGTTCTTGTACCGTAAGAATGAATTCGATATTACAGCATCAATCAAACTTTTGAACAAGCCAATTTTCGCCGACGGATTTTTTCCACTGCGCGAAGGTTCGCAGAGAATCGGTTGTGGGTTCGACGAGCAGCGCGCAATCGGTCGCCCATTCGAGCAACGTCCAATCGCCGATGCTGTCCCCCGCGCAAAAATTTGGCGGACGCGCGCGCGTGACGAACAAATTATACGCGTCCAATTTTCCGTCGCCCCATGAACAAGGTGGCTCGAGCGCGGCGGTGATGCGTCCATTGACAATTGCACGGCGCATTCCAATTACATTTTGCGGCGGAATAAAGTAACGTTCCGCAAACGCTTCAATTTCCCACTGCGGCGACGCGGTAATAACAAATACCCTCCACCCTGCGCTGCGAAATTCGTACATCAAGTCGCGCATTTCGTTTCGCACGCGCAAACCGCGCGCCAGCGGCAAGGTCATATCCGCGTCCAAATCCATCGCGCGCATTTGCCGGGCGCGTTCCAGATAATGGAGTCCGCTCAAATCTTGCTGTACCGCGCCCGCGCCAATTTGCTCTGCGCGCATGTACGTAGGATGAGTCAAAAATTCAGTGTGGAGCGGTTGTGCCAATTCGCGCGCAATGACGCGGCGCGTATACTCGCGCACTTGCTGCGGCGTCCAGCCGACGAACGCGCCCGAATCCCATGCCCACGCTTGATTGTCGTCTTCGCTCTCATGCAATGCCCAGCGCGTGCGTTCCAATTCAAAGCGCAGTGCCGCGCGCGTGTCGCGGGAATCGCGTGCCCAAAACATTTCGACACATTCCAAAATGCGCGAAGGAATGGGAATTTCTTGTACCCATTCCGCAAACTGCCGATGCTCAAATTGAAACGCGAGGTCGCGGCATAATTGGTGGAACACCGCGTTCGACGTATCGCCAAGAATCGCGGTGTGGTCCCAATCAAAAATCGCGATGGGTGTGTAATCAAATTTTCGCGCGAGCAAGTTTTCCAACGCCGCGCGATTTTCAAACGTCCAGCGTCCGTGTAGTGACATAAGTGCGATAGTGCGTTCGTGCGATAGTGCAATGCCGATTTGGTGAATGTAAACTCACTGATAACTGACCTTTTGATTACTGTTCACTCCAATAATCCAATCTCTAATCTCTAGTCTCCAATCTCTTTTTCTCTTCCTCCATCGCCGCCAAATTCATTCGCGCCCGCATCAGAATTTCTGCGCGTTCCGTTTCGTATTCGGAGCGATACAGCGCGCCGCCCGCGCGTTCGCGTTTCAATTGTTTCAATTCTTCCAACGCGCGTTCACGTTCCAACAACAAATCAACATAATTGCCAATGTGAGGCGCGCCGGGTTCTGTATCCAGCGCTTCCCACAAAATTCGTCCTTGATTGTTTTCGGGAATCGCGCCGCCGAGCAAAACGGAAAGTGTTGACGCGAGGTCAATCAGCTCACACGCGTCGAGCGTCGCATCCGCGCGAATGCCTGCACCACTGAGAATCAACGGAATGCGGCGGTCGGTTTCGCTCCACGCGCCGTGAAAGCCGACGAGCGGGCGCGCCGACTCGAACATCCATCCTTCGCGCAATTGCAAAACGTGTTCGCCCCAGCGCGGACCATACGCACCCAACAATTCCAACTCATCGCGCGCGAAAATGTCATCTACGCGCGGGTCATTCATCAACGCGTCGAAAGTGGCATCGTCGAACGCGCGGGGTGCTAACGCGACGCGCCCATGCGCGAGCGCGCCCGCGTTTTCTGCGAACGAATGCGCGACAGTTTCATTCACGGGAACCATGCCATGGTCTGCATTGACGACGACGAGCAATTCATCGTCCAGATTTTTGTCCGCGTACGCGTTGAGCAAACGCGCGGTCATCTCATCCATCTGTTGAATCGCCCACAACGTTTCATCGGCATCGGGTCCGTACAAGTGTCCCGCCGAATCCGCGACGTAATAGACAACGTGCAAATAGTGCGGTTGCCATTCCTGAATCGCCGCGAGTGCGCGGTTCGTGATGTCAAGATAATCTTCGCCAAAGATTCCTTCGGTCTGCATCATGTCGGCGCCGCGCAAAAAGCGCGAACCAATGCCTGCGGTGGTGATTCCGCGCGGACGCCACGCTTCGGCAATCGTTTCCGCGCGCATGAGTCCTTCGGAAAATTCCAACAAGCGATTGCCGAACGCATCGAGCATCTTTGGATACAAAAAGCCGTGCGTGCCCACGCGCGCGCCCGTAAGCATTGAAGTATGCGATGGACCCGTGATGGTGGGAAAGACGCCGCGTGCGTCCGCTGCCGAAACGCCGTTTTTCATCAGCGCGTCGAACGTCGGCGTATCGGCGCGGGCTAACGCTTGCGGCGTGATGCCGTCGGTGAGAATGTGCAGTGCATATTTCGGCGCGCGCTTGAGAAATTCGCGCGGCGCGGGCGCGTATTCGTTCTTGTCGAGAGAACGGAGGAGAGTGATGAGTTCGGGCGTGAGTGAGAGCATTTCAAAAAATTCATGCTTGGAATTCGGATTCTCAAAAGAGAATCCGAATTCCAAGCATCATAATAATCACATTCCCCACCACGCTCGTCCACACGCGAAAGCTCGGCGGGAGATGTTTGTGTGCGAGCGCGCCGACAGCAGCGATGAGCGACTGCCATGACCAGGACGAAAGCGTCGCGCCGAGAACGAACGCGCCTTTGTCCGCGAGCGTCGGCGTTGCGCCCACTGTCCCCCCCAAAATCAACGCGGCGAAATACGCGATAGTCGCAGGATTCAAAATCGTGAGTCCGAGCAGCATCACGTACGTTTGAAAAATGCTTGCGTGGATGGCTTTTGGTTCCGCGCCATTTTCTTTTTTCCGCGCTTGCCACGTTTTGTATAGACCGCGCAGTCCGAGCGCGATGAGAAACGCCGCGCTGGCAATTTTCAAAATCCCCGAAATCGGTTGGAGAAATTGTGCTACCACAACGCCGAGCGTTGCCGCAATCGTCGCGTAAATCAAATCGGCGGTGGCAGTCCCTGAACCCGCCGCGAACGCGTGCCAAAAACCGCGTTGCAACCCCGTTTCCAAAATGAGAATCGCAATTGCGCCGACGGGAATCGCGATGGCGTACCCCGCGAGCGCGCCGTTCAGAAAAGAGTTGAGCACGATATCGTAATGCAAATTTGCAGTTTGCGTGTGCGGCAAGCGCAAATTACAAATTCACCTTACGCATGTCATTTCGAACCCCTCAATCCTTCGGGGTAAACTCTGTGAGAAATCTCAGTTTTTCCCACCGAGATTTCTCGCAAGACCGCTCGAAATGACAATTCTGCGTAACATGAGTTACAAATCTGCGCTACCGAAATAAAAAAGAGAAGGCGACAGGACGCCTTCCCTCCGGCAAGAGTGTTCGACCCGGCGCGCGTCAAGCTTGCACGGGCGCAGCGTTTTGTTCCAAAATCAAAACCGCGTCGCGCGGGAACGACATGGTAATTTTTTCACTTGCGCGCGGCAGGGTGAGATTGGGATTGTTGAACGTATCAAACGAAATAATACTGTCGCGCAAACGCACGCGCGTCCGCACAATTGAACCGAGAAAAGTTGTATCCTCCACCGTGCCCTGCAAATGATTCTCTTCGCTCTCGCCGCTGCCATCAAGGTCTATCATTTCGGGACGCAGCGCAATCGCCACCGTTTCGCCTGTCATTTTTTCAAAGGGTTTTGCTGCGTAAATCGTCTGCCCTTCCACGTCGAGTTTACCGCTCGCCGCGTCGCTCACGCGCGCTTGGAGTTGATTGAGCGTGCCCACGAACGACGCCACAAATTGTGTTTTCGGAAAGTTGTAAATTTCAAACGGCGTGCCAACTTGCTCCATGCGCCCGTTGCTCATCACGACAATGCGGTCGGAAAGCGACATTGCCTCTTCCTGGTCGTGCGTCACATAAATGGTGGTGATGCCGAGTGTACGTTGAATCGCGCGAATCTCTTGGCGCAGTGAAACGCGGATTTTCGCGTCGAGCGCAGAGAGCGGTTCATCGAGCAAAAGCACCTGCGGCTGAATTGCCAACGCGCGCGCGAGCGCGACGCGCTGCTGCTGTCCGCCGGAAAGTTGGTACGGATAGCGATTGCCCAATTGTGGCAGGTGAATCAAGCGCAGCATTTCGTCCACGCGTTTGGTAATTTCTTCTTTGGGCTTGCGCGCGACGGTCATGCCAAACGCGATATTTTCCGCGACGGTCATGTTGGGAAACAGCGCGTAGGATTGAAACACCATCCCGACGTTGCGTTTGTTTGGCGGCAAATTGGTCACGTCTGCGCCGTTCAAGCGAATCGTTCCACTGCTCGGCACTTCAAACCCCGCAATCATTCGCAGCGTGGTGGTCTTGCCACATCCGGACGGTCCGAGAAAGGAAACAAATTCGCCGCGTTCGACATCGAGGTTGAAATTTTCAACCGCCGTTGCCGTCGCAAAATTCTTTTGAACTTGATGCAGTTCCACAAACGCCATAGTCACTCCTGCCTGCGCGCTTAGTGTGTTCCCGCCGCCGAACGCGTGTCACCGCGTGTGACGAAACTAATCAGCACCATTGCCACCCAGGTCAATAGAAAACTTACAATGGTCAATGCCGAAGGTTCATACGCTTTGTGCTGTCCCAATTGCTGCAAGTACGGACCGAACGCGGGAATGCCCAAAAACGTTGCGAGGGTCAATTCGCCGACGACAATCGCAAAGGTGAGCAGCGCGCCGCTCAACAACGCCGTACGCAAATTCGGCAAGATGACGCGGAACAAGATCGTGCCCCATCCCGCGCCCAGACTCTGTGCCGCTTCGGTCAACCGCCGCACGTCAATCGCGCGCAGTCCATTATCCACCGCGCGGTACATGTACGGCATCGAAAGCACGGTATAACCTGCCACCAAGACAATGTTTGTGCTCGCGCTGGTGCTTAGCAGCGGCGGAATCAGGTCGATTCCCAAAACATCTACCGGTCGGCTATAGACGCGAATGTAACCAAACACCAGTGTAATCGCGGGGATCACGAACGGCAGCAGCGAAATCGCTTCGACGACCGGGCGCAGCTTGGGCAAGTACAGATGCACCCAATAGGTGGTAGGGACGATGAGCAAAACGCTGGCAATAATTGTGGCGACGGCGAGCAGATTGGAATAGACGAACGACTCGACAAATTTTGGGTCCGCGAACGCGCGTTGGTATGCGGCGAAACTCAGCTGGTCGCGCAGCGCGGTCAACGAGTATGCAAAAGTGCCCACCAGCGGCGCAAGAAAATAAATCGCGCCGATGACAATAACAATCCAACTGAACCACGAGACATTGCGAGCGGCGCGCGCGTTCATCGCAGCCACCTTTCCGTTTGGCGTTGCAGCAGGGTATAGCCGATGATGCAAACAAACATGATAAACACCATGCCCAACGCCATGGCGAATCCCAAGTTCGGATTGTGCAACACATCGCCGCGAATCTGCGCTCCGATTTGGATGGTGACCAAGTTCAAGCGTCCCCCCGTCAACGCAAAGGCAGTGGCATACGCGCCAAAGGCGTTGCCGAACAAGAGAATCATGGTGCCGAGCAAGGAAGGCAGCAAAATCGGAAACGCGACGCGCCGCCAGTACTCGAATTGAGTCGCGCCCAAATTGGCGGCGGCTTCGCGCCATTCCGGTTTCAGCCCTTCGAGCGAAGGTATCATAATCAACAACATTAACGGAAATTGAAAAAACAAATAGACCAAACTCAAGCCCCAAAAGTCATACAGGTTAAAACCGATGTCGTACAAGTTTATTCCAACATTCTTGAACAACGCGGTGATCGCGCCCGTGCGTCCCAATACGGCGACGAACGCGAACGCGAGAGGGACGCCCGCAAAATTGGAAGCGACGCCGCTAAAGGTAACGTAACTGGAACGCACCCATTTGGGCAGCCCGCCCAAGGTGACCGCGTAGGCGAGCAAAAATCCAAAGATGCCCCCGACGAGCGCGGTAAAGGCGCTGATTTCGATGCTGGCGATATAGCCCGAGCGAATGGGTTCGTCAAACAATCCGACGATATTGGCAAGCGTAAAGTTGCCCTGCGTGTCTTGAAAACTTTCGATAAAGAGTGATGACGATGGCAACAACAAAAAGAGAAACGCAAACGCGAAAAATGGAATCACGCCGAGCCACGTGATAAAAATAGTCCGCACGCGCGGCAAGGTAAATGCCGCACCCGATTTTGTTACAACAGCCGTTTGTGCCATGACTCCCTCATTCGTGAGATTGCCGCGTCCCTACACGCTTTGCTAGTGCATCATTAAACAAGCTCTTTTGCGTCGAAACGCAAGAACTCGTTTAGAAATTGGTCTCACGCCAACACGCACTCACAACCAGTTGGTTAATGATGCACTAGGCGCAGCGCTTGGGACGCGGCAACTTGTTACGAATTATTGTCCTGCCTTGATGTCCGCGCCGACGGCGGCATCCCAACCTTTGACCACTACGTCTTTGCCTGCCACGAGGTCTGCGTTCGATGGGAACGTGGCGCCTTCGGTGCTGGGAAGTTTCGCTTTGAGGTCAGCCGGGATTTTGCCTGCCTTGTCCATGGCATCTTGGCGAATCGGGTGGCAATATGCGGGTGGCGCGAGCCACAGCAATTGTCCCTCATCGGAATAGAGGTATTCCATCCAAAGTTTCGCGGCGTTTGGATGTGGCGCATACGCGCTGATGGCTTGGACATAGACGCCCGCGATTTTTCCACTCTTGGGCACGACAACTTCGACTTTCGGATTGCCGTTCATGCTGTCACGCCCAGCCAACGCGTTATAGTCCCAAGTGATGCGAATGGGCGTTTCGCCTTTCGCAAGCGAAGCATTGTTTGCAATCAGTGGCACGAGGTTGCCTGCTTTGTTCATCGCGGCAAAATATTCAAGACCTTTGGTGGGGTCTGCCACGGTGCCGCCGTTGGCGAGCGCGGCGCCTTGCACGGTTTGAATCGCTTGATTCGAGGTGCGCGGGTCGCCGGACATGCCAATTTGACCCTTGTATTCGGGTTTCAAAAGGTCTGCCCAATCTTGGGGCAAGTCTTTGACCACGTCGGCGTTCACCTGAAATGCCATGACGCCGTAATAATCACCATACCAGTAACCGTCCGCGTCCTTGGCGCCTGCGGGAATATCGTCCCACGTTGCCACTTTGTACGGTTGGAACAGTCCATCTTTTTTACCCGATTCGCCAAACGCAAAACCAACGTCCACCACATCGGGCGCTTGCGGACCTTTGTTGTCTTTGTTGGCTTTGATGGCTTCGATTTCGTCGCCGGAACCGGCATCGGGATTCAATTCGTTGACGGTGATGCCCGGATATTTTTTCTTGAAACCGTCAATGACGCCGCCGTAATTGCACCAATCGTGCGGCAGAGCGATGGTGGTCAACATGCCTTCTGCCTTCGCGGCTTCGTACAGTTTATCCATGTCGCTCATCTGCGGCGCGGCGGTGGGTTGGGGCATCGCGGTGGCTTGTGGCGCGGCGGTCGGCGGCGCGGCAGTGGGCTGCGCGGCAGGCGCACACGCCATGATGGCAAGCACCACCAAAAGTAAAACAGCAATCGGCATTACACGTACAAGAGCTTTCATTCTTCTCCTCCTAAGAGACTTGCTCGTTATTTTGGGTTCATTGAATAAACGCAATGATTAGTTTTGGTCTCACCCCCTTTGGTGCGCGGATATGCAAACTGTGAAAGAATAGGAAATGCTTGTCAAGAGAAATTCAAGCGCGCTTGAAATCTGTGTAAAGGTCCGTTCAAGATTTCTTGCTTCGACAGTCAAAAACACTAGCCCCTTTGCGAGTGTTGCTGAAATCATCAGGGGACAAAACCAAACGTGACCGAAGATAGGTTAGGTCAAATGAGGATGCGGGCGAGTGTTGCACTCCCGTTGCGGGAGTGTAGCACTGTTGCGCGGGGCATGTCAAGGGGCAAACGCCCACGTCAACGCTTCGGGCAAAACATTGCGCCACGCGGGCCAATTGTGATAGGCGTAATACTCGCGATATTTCACGTCGAACTTGTTTCGCCGCAATGCTTTGTGCATTCGCCGATTCGGCTCGAGGAGCCAGTCCATTTGCCCCACGTCGAGCCAAACGCGCGGCGGCGTTTTCGTTTGCGTGAGCCAGGTAAACGTCGAGGTCGGAAAATCCCAAAATTCAAATGCGCCCGCGTGGCTGATGACGTGACCGAAGACTTTGGGCGCGCGCAATCCCGTAAAGAGCGCCATCAAGCCGCCCATGCTCGCGCCCATGATGCCGTACGCGCCTTTTTTCTTTTTCCAATCCATCAGTTTCAAATGCTGTTGCGCGAACGGCACTACTTGTCTCAAGAGAAAAATCAGAGTCAACTCGTTGCACGCGTACTCGCTCATGCGCGCGCTGCCTTTTTCCAAACGACTGCTTTCGAGCATCGCGACGGCGAGCGGCGGAATTTTGTTCTGCGCGAAAAGATTATCCAGAATCGTTGGCAGTTTTGCGCGCTGCAAATAGTCCTGACCATCGAGCGCGACGATGAGCGCGGCAGGTTCTTGCGTTGGCGGCTGATACAAATGCACGCGGCGTTGATTGCCGATGACAATACCCCCCGCTTGCAGCAAATGCGTCGTCACGCGCCCGCGCGGAATGCCGCGCACGGGCTTGAGAAACGGTGTCGGTAGCGCGTCTGGCGCGTAGAAAAAATTGTTGATGCCGCCGACGCCGTTTGGCGTTTTGCGCCCGTTGAACGGGTCATTGACGCGTTTCCCATCTTTCAAAAAAACATATTCCACATACGCGTTGCGCGGAAACTTTAAAGTCGTCGCCCAAGCATTCGGTTCGATTTGTTCCAACGCGAGCGGCGCGCGTGGTGAACTACCGCCATCCTCCGCCCAAAAAACAAAATCGCCGGTGAGCGCGGGCGGCTGTTTGCCTTGCCACACAAACGTCGCATGACACTCCGCGCCATCGGAATCGAATGGCACGCCATCGCGCGTGATGCGTCCGTCAATCAACGGCGTCCCTTCCGCGCGGACACGTTCGAGAAGAAAAGATTTCATGACGAAGGACCAATGACGAATGACGAAGACATTTCCATAACGAGCGGCTCTTGCGTCGTTGGTCGTTCGTCGTTCGTCAATTTCGGAAACGCGAGCGCGTCGGTAAAAATATCATTGAACTCGCCGCGTCCCGAAAGTTCCACGTATTCAATAAATTCGGGAATCCGATTCGCCGCTTCGCGTTCGCGGAAAGAAAGGAGCGCGATTTTCGCGCCTTCGCCCGCGCTGTTGCCCACCGCGATAATTTTTTCCACAGGCACCCAGGGTACCAGTCCAATCGTGCGCGCGCTCGCGGGATTGATGTAACTGCCGAATGAACCTGCAAGCAAAACCTCATGCAAATCGTTCGCGGTGACGCCCATTTGCTGCATCAACACTTCCACGCCTGCCGCAATTGAACCTTTCGCGAATTGCAGCGCGCGAATGTCTTGTTGTGAGAGAACAATGTTCGATTCGACATCACTCAGACGAAAACAGCGCACGCCGTCAATCGTCACCAAACGCTCGACCAGCGTGTCCGGTAATTTCCCGCGCGCATCTTCCACACGAATCATTCTACCCGACGCGTCCACAATGCCCGCGCGCACCATTTCCGCAACAGCATCCACAAGTCCCGAACCCGCGATGCCGATTGGTTTTACATCGCCGCCGATGATTTGCAAAAGCACATCGCCATCGGGCGTGATTTGAATTCCTTCGATTGCGCCGGTACTCGCGCGCATGCCGTTTTTGATTTGCGCGCCTTCAAACGCGGGACCCGCAGGCGCGGCGGTTGCAAGCGTACCATTCACCGAACCCAACACAATTTCACCGTTCGTTCCCACATCAATCAACAAACGCAATTTGCCGTCTTTGTTGCGCGTCAAGTCCGTTGCCAAAATGCCCGCGACAATATCCGCTCCGACGTACGCGCCGAGATGTGGCAATGTAGAAACGCGCGCTTCAGGATGCAAACGCAAACCAATGTCCGCCGCGCGAAAGGTGACGGGTTGTGTAATCGTTGGAATAAATGGCGCGACGGAAATTGGTTCGGGGTCAATGCCGAGCAGGAGATGAAGCATCGTCGCGTTGCCCACGATGACCGCTTCGTAAATGTTTTCGCGCGCGATGTCCGATTGCGCGGTGAGTTGTTCGAGCAAATCATTTAACGTTTCAATGATGCGCGCTTGCAATTCGACGAGTCCATCTTTTTCCATCATCGTATGCGAAACGCGCGAAATTACATCCGCGCCGAACGGGGCTTGACGATTCAAATCAGACTTGACCGCTTCCACCGCTCCCGTGTTCAAATTAACAATCGCGCACACGACGGACGTGGTTCCCACATCCACCGCGATGCCATAATTTTTCGCGCGCGTATCGCCCGCTTCCAGCGCAATCAATTCATCGCCGACGACAACTGCGGTCACTTGAAAATCACTGCCACGCAAAATGTTTGGCAATGAGCGCCACAGCGTGATGTTCGAATGAACATCGTACCCTTCTTTATCAAGCGCAGCGTGAATACGCGCCAAATCGGAAACTTGGTCTTCTAAATTCGGTTCCGACAATTCCAAATAGATTTTCGCGACGTTGGGATGGAGTATGACGTGATGCCCATAGCCAAGCAGCGCGGCTTTGGGATTGCCCATCAAGCGCGGAATGTCTACAACACAATCGGAATGAAGCACCGCGCGGCAGGACAAACGCCAACCTTGTTCCAACTCTGAAGGAGAAATAAATTTGCGGTCGGCTTCGCGCACGGGCGCGCTGCCCTGCATCACGCGCACTTTGCATTTGCCGCACGTGCCGCGTCCGCCGCAGGTAGAATCAATCGCAAGTCCTGCCCAATTCGCCGCATTAAAAATGGTCGTGGCTTCGGGCGCACGCGTTGTAGTTTCGCTTGGAAGAAAACGTATCTCGTATTTCACAATGCCACAGTATATTCAGATACAAGAAAACAGGGAAACAAGATTCCTGTTTCCCTGCCTACCTGTTTCCGCCACCACTCTGTTTGTTTACAACTGATTTCTGATTACCGCTTACTGATTACTGGCGGCTGCTTTCTTTTGTCTAAAATCCGCAATCCAATTCACCGCGTACGCGTCGTGTCCCAACATCACATCGCCCGCCATAACGCCCATGCGAATCGTCTCATTCATCGCGTCGGTGATGGCGGAAGTGAGTCCGCAGTACATTGCCATATTCAAATACGCGGCGGTGAGCGGTGCGCGATTTGGCAAACCGAATGACGTGTTACCCGCGCCGCATGTGAAATTCACGCCGAGTTCTTGGCGAATGAGTTTTATCGTTTCGAGTGTGACGGTAATTGCAGCAGGGTCGGCGGCGACAGTGAGAGCGAGCGGGTCAATCACAATGTTCTCTTTGGCGATTCCATAGTCCGCCGCGCGTTCGACAATTTTTTTCGCAATCATCAAACGATATTCGGGGTCCATCGAAATTCCCGTTTCGTCGTTCGCCATGCCAATGACCGCGCAGTTGTATTTTTTGATGAGGGGCAAAATCAATTCGAGACGTTCGTCTTCGCCTGTCACGGAATTGACGAGCGGTTTGCCTTGATACACCGCGAGCGCGGCTTCCAACGCTTCAAACACGGACGAGTCAATGCACAACGGCACGTCCACAACACTTTGCACCGTTTGGATTGCCTGCACGAGCATCGCGGGTTCGTCGCCCATCGGATAGCCCGCGTTCACGTCGAGCATGTGCGCGCCGCTCGCGACTTGCTGAATCGCATCATTTCGGACGCGTTCAAAATTTCCTTCCGCCATTTCCGCGCCGAGTTTTTTACGTCCGCTCGGATTGATTTTTTCGCCAATCATCACGAACGGCACATCGTCGCCGATAATGACGGTTTTGGTTTTGGATTCGAGAATTGTTTGCAAGATTCGGGTAGCAGGTAGCAGGTAGCAGGTAGCAGGTAGTAGAGTTGCCCTTACTACTTGCTACGTACTACTTGATACCTATGTTGGTTCCACAACACTCATCATATTTTCCACTGCGGCAATCGCATCGGCTAACGCGCCGCCCGGGGCATCGCCGTCGGTGCCGACAAATTTTTTCGCCAGCCGCGCGGTGGCGCTCGCATCGGGCGCGTAACCATCCGCGCCGGAAATTTGCGTGTAATGTTCGGTGACGGGCGCACCGCCTGCCATCACTTTGACCTTGTCGCGCAGTCCCGCTTTTTTCAATGCTTCGATGTTCACCTTAATCATCGGCATCGTCGTCGTGAGAAACGCGCTGAAACCGACAACATCGGGTTGATGGTCTTGCACCGCTTTGACAAATTTTTCAGGCGACGTGTTCACGCCGAGGTCAATCACTTCAAAGCCCGCGCCTTCCATCATGATGTTGCACAGATTTTTGCCAATGTCATGCACATCGCCTTTGACAGTGCCCATCACCACTTTGCCGAGAGTCTTTTCACCCTTCGCCGCGAGCAACGGGCGCAAAATGGTCAACGCCCCTTGCATCGCGCGCGCGGACATGAGCATTTCGGGCACAAAAAAATCGCCAATTTCAAAACGGCGTCCCACTTCTTGTAAGGCAGGTAACAACCCGCGTCCGCCGAGTTCTTTGTTCTCGCCGCCGTACAGCATATCAAGCGGGTCCATGCCTTGTTCCAAGCCCTCTTTGGTGAGATTGGTCACTTCGGGCACTTTGCCGAGAACGGTATTGTCGTACATTTGTTGGAGGATTTCATCAGGCGTCATAGGAAAGGTGATTGTCGCAAGTTGTCGCACTCGACGTACCTCGAGCAGAGAGTGCGACAACTTGCGAGAGTGACAAGTGACGGGAAATCAGCTCCGTCGCGCGTCGCCCGAACGATACAATGTTTGTAAAAATTAGCGCTGGCGTTGTGAGTGTGCTTTATAACAAAACACCAATGGCACGGCTTTGATTCGCCATTGGTGAAAGTTATCGCGCATTTTACCACAATATCATGCAACGCTTGAATTTTTCGGGAGCAATTCCAACACACCTTCCACGTTCGCTACAATGGCGTCCGCTTGGTTCTCGATTTCATCACGCCGCGTCACGCCCGAAAGGACCGCAACGCGCAAACCAATTCCCGCCGCGCGCGCCGCTTCCATGTCCGCCACCGAATCGCCAATCATCACACTTGATGCGGGCGCGACGTTCAATTCCTCGCACACGCGCAAAAGCATATCGGGCGCGGGCTTGTTCGGCAATCCATCGTCCGCGCTCACCAATGCGTCCACCATTTCAAAAATCTCTAGTGCGCGCAATGTTTCCATTGTTGACGCGCGGTCATCGCTTGTGGCAA
>JAKOPZ010000294.1 GCA_029778615.1 Chloroflexota bacterium
AGCTGGACTTTGTCCATCAGGACGCATAGCACAAGGCTTGTGCAAAGCGTTTGAAAATAGTTTTGGGTAGTTTTGCGATGTCCTTGTTGTACTTTGACATTTGAAAAGTCGGTTGGCGCCAAAGTTCCAAGCGCACCGCCGCAAGTGCATCACTGAAGGTAGGACGTGGCTTGGCATACCACGCGGTTTCGCGCGTGAGTACTTTGCCGTGTTGCGCCAAGCGGTGGGCAAGCACGGTGACGAGCGAGAACAATCCGAACAACGCGGGTGTCGTGCGCAGAATCGCCAAGTCCGACCACTGCCGTTGTGTTTCGACGCCGAGATGTTCGCGCACTTCGCGCTGCGTGACTTCCATTTGCCAACGTTGGATAAACCATTCGATGATTTGCAAAGGCGTCGCATTCAAGTCGGTACACAACAAGGCTTGGGTTTTGAACCTGCCCAAGGGATCGCGCACAATGACCCACCGAATCGGTAGCGGCGGTTGTCCACTGTGAAACCATACGGCGGTGTTGCTCGTGAATTCAATGGTGCGTTTGACTTCGCCATACCACTGCCGCATCACCTGCGTCGTCCAGACCGTCGCCGCATCCGCCGCAACGGCAACTAAAGTGGGCAAGCGTTTGCCTTTCTTGCGCGGACGCCCTTTGGCGTTCGGGGCGCGCGGTGGTGCGGGTTCATACAAGGCGGCATCCATGCGAAAGCGCACGACCAGCGTAAGCGGATTCGCAAGTTGCGTCATCTGCCACAAGAATTCAAGCACGGCATAACTACTATCTGCGACAAAGACGATGCTGCGGTCGGGCAGCCAGCGGCGCACTTGGAGCAAGGCTTGGCGCATCACATCGGTCAGTTTCTTATGCACCCGCACACTCTGCGCATAAAAGCGTTCGGACGGAGCCAAGACGGTCAAGAACGGTAACGCCCAAATGCGTTCGGCAAACGGAATGGGTGCCAGCAGCATCAGGGTGACCCAGCGCAAGCCACTCGCTTTGACGAAATGACTGTGACTCGAACGCACCGGATCGCGATAAATCCCTTTCGCTTTGATTTTCGCTCCACGCCGCCGTTCAATCGTTTCATCGCCGCCGATGACAATCGGTCCGGTCGGCACAAAGGTCGTGACCAATAAACGCAGGAGTGTTTGACTTACCGCATGGCTCGACCAACGCGCACGTTGCAAGATGCGATGATAATTGACGAAATGTTTCTCGGTGCTCAACCCCATTACGCGCAAAATCGCCGTGACGGTGCGTTGCCCGCGCGCCAGAATCGCACCCGTGACCAGGACTTGCACTAACGGCCACAGTTCAGTGGAAAAGTGGATGGCGAATAATGCTAAAACATTGGTATACTCGGTTTGCAAGGTGAGCCTCGGTCTCTGATTCTTGGCGGAATCGTTTTTGACCAGCTTACCTTGCTTTTGTTTCGTTCGTCAATGGACAAAGTCCAGCT
>JAKOPZ010000055.1 GCA_029778615.1 Chloroflexota bacterium
CAACGCAAGTCTGCCAACGCAGACTAGACCGTCGCAACGTCCGCAGGGACGTTTTGCGTATGGGTTGGCGCGAATTCCATTCGCCCGCTAACTGACGGCGTGATGAATACCCTCCACCACGAGTGCGCGCTCGTCAATCTCGGCGAGTTTTACAGAGGCATAGACCGATGCTTGAATCATCAGCTCTTTGCTGCGTTCGGGCGGCAGTTCGCCAAGTGAATGGAACGAAGAACCGTGCGCGCGCAGATATTCTTCGATGAACGAGTGCGCCAATTGTTCCTGTCGGTCTTGAATTACAAATTTTTCTTGCATCGCACACCTCCTCTTTCTTGCGATACACCACGCGCGTCCAAAGCGTGTCCGAATCGCGTGCATGTTTCGTTCTACCCGAACGCGCGTTGCATACCCGCCCTAAAAAAACGAAACCTTCGAGTCGCCGATTAACTCGAAGGTTTCTTGATGCGCTCCCGTCGGAATGTTTTCGTGGATCACGTTCACGAGTGATAAACACCTGAAATGCTCAGGTTACCTCTCCTTCAATATGAGGAGTGTTTGGTTTTACCGACGTGGATGTGCAAACCAAGCTAGATATTCCCCATCCCTCCATGCGTCAGTCTAACGGGGCAAGGTCAAAATCCCGTCCAAAGCAAATCCAAGTTTCATTGCAATTTGCGCGGTGCCGCGATGAAAAAGTGCGCGCAAAATTTTGTGCGCGTCGTTCGCGCGTGCGGGACGGGCACCACTGTTCCAAAAATTGACCAAAAACAAACCGCATAGCAACGCGAATCGGTACGCCAATCCCGTTGAATGCGTTTTGACTTGGCTCATCTTTATCAAATGGAGGATGTGCAATGCGTACACGAGACAGAATTTTGCGCGCGGGACTTGGCATTCTCATTGTCGCAGCCGTTGTGCTGGCGGGCTTGGCGCTGGTTACACCGCTGATTTCCGTGTGGGGCGCGACGCCGAACGAAATTACGCGCGTTGTGCCCGGCGACGAGTTGATTCAAACGCCAACCGTCATCTGGACACATGGCATTACCATCAACGCGCCTGTGGAACAAGTGTGGGGCTGGATTGCCCAAATCGGCGAACAGCGCGGAGGATTCTACAGCTACACCTTTATTGAGAATCGCATGGGCAACGGCGAGGTGTACCACAACGCCGCGCAGATTGTTCCGGAATGGCAGAACCCCCCGCTCGGCACTGTACTCATTGCCGGTGCGCCGCCGATGCGCGTGTACCAAGTCGAACCCGGCAAACAGTTCATCGGCTTGATGGACGGCGACATGAAATGGGTGTGGGGCTGGTATTTGGAACCCATTGGACAAAATCAAACGCGCCTGATGGTGCGAATGAAAATTCAAACGCCGCCCGGTTTGGAAAATCCAATTGTCGGCAGCGTCATCAATCTCGGCGGCTTTGTGATGGAACAGGGAATGCTGCAAGGGATTCAAGCGCGCGCCGAAGGAAATGTCCCGCCGCCGTACAGCGAACTGCTGGAAATCGTGTTGTGGCTCGGCGCGTTCGCGGCGGGTGTGACCGCAGCGGTCTTGTTTGTCGCGTGCCGCGCGTGGATGCTCCCGTTCCTGTTCGGCATGTTGTCCATTTTCGTGTTGTTCGTGATTACGTTTTGGCAGCCGCCGTTGTGGACGCGCGCGCTGGCTAATATGCTTTTGTGGGCGGGTCTGGTCTGGTTTGTGTATCAGACGCGGCGCGCGCGTTCTCTGCCGCGTCCCGATTTGAAAACGCTCACGCTCAAACCCACCGCCTAACAAAACAAGCGAGGTCAACCAATGTTTGCTCAACTCTTTTCGGACAAGACGCTTCTGATTGTCATTACGCTGATTGGGATGGCAATGTGCGCCATTGGCGTCGGGCAAGTCGCCGCGCAGGGCATGTGGCTGCATCCGCTCGCAATCATCGCGTATGTCATCGGCGCGCTGATTCTTGTCATCGTCGGCGCGAATTTATTGAATGTCGCGCTGCCGTTAATTGATTCGACGCGCGCGGCAATCCTGGCAGTGATTCTGCTCGGCGTTCTCAAAGTAGGCATCACGCAGCTGCATCACGTGTTTGCCTAGCGGAGCTGCCTGTGCGCAAACTCATTTCGATTCTTTCCGGCGTGACTTGGGTGGGCACGGTCTTTTGGCTCGTCCTCCTGCTGGTTGGACTGCGCGCGAATGGCGCGGCGCAGAGTGTGGAGCAAATTGTCGCGAACGGAGCCAAATTCGACGCGCTCTATTACGTGACCTATCTCAACGCGGCGGCTGTTACGCTGGCGGCGACGATGTTGTTTGCAGTGTTGTACGGATTTTTTCGACGCGAAGCGCCCGCCTATGCCGTGATTGGGTTTGTGTTTGTGCCCGTGTATTGCAGCATCAATCTCTTTGTCTATCTCTCGCAAATCACGCTCGTGCCAAATTTGTTGGCGCTCTATCAGACGCCCGAATTTCAAGCAGCGGCTGTGGTGTTACTGCATGAGGTGTTACAGCCGCTCTCTTTTTCGACGCTGAGCGTGATGAATAGTCTGGCGTACGCGCTGCTCGGCATTCCTTCCATCATTTTTGGCATCCTGCTTTTGAATCACGGCGCGTCCGCGCGCATCGCAGGCATGTTGCTCGCGCTCGATGGACTCGCATGCATTCTGGGTTTCTTGGGCGCGCTCTTGCATCTTGCACCGCTCGCGCTCGGCACACTGGTTGGCGGAGTTCTCTTTCTTGTTGCGCTCGTGCCGCTGGCGTTCGCGTTTCAAGGCGGGGGTGCAGAACATCCCGCGCTCCAGATGGAAGCACGCGCGCATCTCGGTTGATGGCGCGCGGTCTTGCATTTTCGAGGAACATGAAATGGCTAACGAAAAACAATCTACGCATTTGGTTTGGCGTGAAGGCATGACCTTTGACGCCACGACGACGACGGGGCATCACATCGTTCTCGACGCGCTGCCCCCGGGCGGCGACGACCGCGGACCAAAACCAATTGAATTGGTGTTGACCGCGCTCGCAGGTTGTACTGCAATGGACGTGCTTTCCATTCTGCAGAAAAAGCGCGAGCCCGTGTTGGGCTTGACGGTGGATGTGATTGGCACGCGCGCGTCCACGCATCCGATGATTTATACGGACATTGAAATTGTCTATCGCGTGCGCGGGGATGTCTCGCCGCTGGCGGTAGAACGCGCGATGGAATTGTCCGAAACAAAATACTGCGGCGTTCACGCGATGTTGGAACACAGCGCGCGCATTACGGCGCGCTATGAAATCGAGCCGCCCGAGCTGCACGGCTTTTTGGATATGGAGCACGTGGCGGCACTGCTCCCCTGAGCGGCGCACCCGGTCACGGCGTTCGACATCACATAGTGAGGCGAATATGGAAAAACGAATCGGCGTATTGAGCGGCGGCGGAGATGCCCCGGGACAAAACGTTTGTTTAAAAGCGATTGTCGCCCATGCTGTCGAGCGCGGCATTGAGGTGCTGGGCATTCGCAAAGGATGGGAGGGCTTGCTCCATTACAATCCCGACGACCCGCAAACCTTTAGCGATAACCTCATTCATTTGAACGCAACCCGCGTCCGCGACATTGACCGAATGCCCGGCGCATTTTTGCATTCGAGCCGTCTCACTCCGAACGCGGTGCCGCTTGCCCGAACGCCTGCCTTTCTCAAATCGCACAATGGCAGCGGCGAACGCGATTTTACGTCTCACATTCTGCGCGCAGTGGAGGCGCTGCAACTGGATGGCTTGATTGTGTTGGGCGACCGTGTGGCGTTGACGTACGGCGCGCAGCTCGCCCAACAAGGCGTCTGCGTTATCGGCATTCCCAAAACGGTGCATAACGACATTAACGGCACCGATTACGCGTTGGGCTTTTCCACCGCGCTCGGACGCGGCGTGCGGTTCATTTATGAATTGCGTGCGATGGCATCTTCGCGCGAAGAGATTGCCGTCGTCGAAGTATTGGGGCGCACAACGGGTTTGACCACGATGTTGATTGCTTATCTGGCGGGTGCAGACCGTCTGCTCATTCCCGAAGTTCCGTTCGACCCCCCGCAGCTGGCGGAATTGATTTTGCGCGACAAGGCAAACAATCCGAGCAACTATGCGGTGTTGGTGGTGAGCGAAGGCGCGACGTTGGCGCCGCCGCGCGCGCGCGATTTTCTGCCCGAACTTTCACGGCTCGCACACGCGCGCACGCTCGCGAACGCGATTGCGGTTGGTGAGACCGCGCAGGTGGAAAATCAAATTCTCGCGGATGTTACCCATCCGGACGAATTCGGATTTCGCGTGAGCGGCATCGGTGCGGTCGTCACCGAAATCTTGGAAAACCTCACCCAACAGCGCATGGCATTTCAACCGCTTTCGTACTTGATTCGCACCGGCGAACCGGATGGGCAAGATTTGCTCGGCGCGATGAACTTTGCCGTTTTGGCGCTCAGTCTGTTTGTGCAAAAACAGTCCAATCGTCTCGCCGCGTATCGGCAGCGCGAAAATTATATTGATGTGCCGCTCGACATGGTGACCCAACCGCGCGGCAATTATGACGTGAGCGATTTCTATGATGTTGAAACATACAAGCCCAACGCGCGTGTGATTTGGGCGGCGAATATATGATGACAAGGACAAGGGACGAATGCGATTCGTCTTTTGTCCTTTGTCCAACACACTCATGGTTTCCAACAACGGCAACGGGAATTGCCCTATCATCGAAATCCGCGACGTGGTAAAAAGTTTTCCTGTTGGCAACACGACCGTGACCATTTTGAAAGGCATTACCTTTCACGTCAAACGCGGCGAATTTGTTTCCATTGTCGGTCCTTCGGGCAACGGAAAATCCACGCTGTTGAACATGATTACGGGGATTGACCGTCCCACGAGCGGCGAAATTGTCGTGACCGGCAAGCCCGTTCACAAAATGAGCGAAGACCAACTCGCGGGTTGGCGCGGCGACAATGTGGGCATCATCTTTCAATTCTTTCAAATGCTGCCGGCGTTGAATCTGCTTCAAAACGTGATTTTGCCGATGGACCTCGCCAATAAATTTCCCGCGCGCGAACGACGCGCGCGCGCGTTAGAGTTGCTCGAACGCGTCGGACTTGCAGACCAAGTGCACAAACTGCCCAGTCAAGTTTCGGGTGGACAACAGCAACGCGCGGCAATCGCGCGCGCGCTGGCGAATGACCCGCCGATTTTGATTGCCGACGAGCCGACGGGCAATCTCGACTCGCGCACCTCGCACGACGTTTTTGATTTGTTTGCGAACGTGGTGAGCGACGGGAAAACGTTGTTGATGGTTACGCATGACAAAGAGCTCGCGACGCGCGTGCCGCGCGTGGTAGAGATTTTGGATGGACGCATTACGCGCGATGAATTTGTCGGCAAACCGAGTTGGACGGGGTATTAGCAGGAACCAGCAATGAGCAATGAGCGATGAGTGAATCCATTTTCACTCATTGCTCACTACTCATTGCTCATGGCTTCTATGTCGGTTCTCTGGTTCAAAGTTTGGTACGACTTGTGGCACTATAAAGTGCGTACGTTCCTCGCGGTGCTCAGCATCACGGCGGGCGTGTTTGCCATTGGCGTCGTCTTTGGCATGAACGACCAACTGCTCGCGGGAATGGATGCGGCGCATCAAGCGGTCACGCCGTCACATATTAATATGGGATTCTCGCGCTATGTCACGCGTGATGAGGTGCAAGGCATCTTGCGCGTGCCGGGCGTGATAGACGTGGAACCGTACAATCAACTCGCGCTCGAGTACCGCTCTAGTCCGACGGCGGAATGGAAAATGGGCGTCGCCGTTTTGCGCGAAGATTGGGAACAGCAGCGGATGGACGTGATGCAGCTGCGTGAAGGCGAATGGCCCCGCAAAGAAAATGTCGGCATCGAACGCCTTTCGGCAAGTTATTTCGGCGCGAACGTGGGCGATACGGTTTGGTTCAAACAAGACAATCGCGTGCGTGAATTTGCGATAACGGGAAAAATTCGCTCGCCGTTTGTGCCGCCGCCGCAGTTTGGCGGGCAGGCATTTTTCTTTATGAGCCGCGCGGCGATGGAACGCTTTGGTGTGCCGAGCGGAAAATATGGCGCGGTGTATGTTCGCATCGCGCCGTACAGTCGCGCGCACGCGGAAGAGGTGGCGACGGCAATCAAAGAACGGCTTGCCAATCAAGGCATTACCGTCGGCGGGACAATTTATCAAGACCCCAACAAACATTGGGGATGCGCGTACATCGAAGGGTTCAATTACATTTTGCAAATTCTCGCGGTCGTCTCGCTCGGCTTGAGCGTCGTCCTTGTCTACAACACCCTCTCCGCGCTCGTGACCCAGCAGACGAACCAAATCGGAATCTTGAAAGCGATTGGCGGGCGCACGCTCACCATCGCGCAAGTGTATCTTGTCGGCGTGTTGCTGTACGGTCTGCTTTCGTTGTTTATTGCGCTGCCGCTGGGACTGTATCTGGCGTGGGCGATTACGCGCATGTTCTTGAATCTGTTCAACATTGATTACGACCAATTTCAATATTCCAATACCGCGCTCGTTTTGCAAATTGCGGCGGCGACACTGGTCCCTTTGTTCGCCGCGTTAATTCCCGTCCTCAACGGCGCGCGCATCACCGTTCGTCAGGCGATTGCGAGTTATGGGCTCGGCGGCGATTTTGGTTCGAATTGGTTGGACCGCAGTATTGAAAAAATTGGCGCGCGCTTGCTCCCGTCGCAGTATGCCACCGCGCTCGGCAACATGTTTCGACACAAAGGGCGTTTGCTGCTTACGCAATTTGTGCTCGTCACTGCCGGGACCATGTTTTTGATTGTGATGACGCTTTCGTCTTCGATGAATTTCACGCTCGATAATTATTTTGCCGAGCGACGCTTTGACCTCACCGTGTATTTGAACGGAATGCCGCGCGCGAGTCGCACGTTAGAGTTGGCGCAGGACGCGGAGGGGGCAGCCGCGGCTCAAGTGCAGCTCTTGTTTTCGGGGACCTTGCGTAAACAGGGACAGCGCGTACAAGAAGCGGGACTCGGCGCCACCGTCGCGGGGGTTGACCCGGCGAGCGATTTCATGACCGAGCGCATGGTGCAAGGACGCTGGCTTGAATCCGGCGATGAACTCGCGATTGTTTTGTCTCAAGACACCGCGCACAACAACAACATCCGCCTCGGCGAATTTGTCACGCTCGACCTCGGCGTTTTCGGCAAACGCGATTGGCGCGTGGTGGGCATTTATCAGCCGCTGCTGCGCGGAACTTTTAGCGGCGATATTTTTTATGTGCCGCTGACCGCGTTGGAAAATGTGAGCAAACGGTACGACCGCGCCTCGCGGCTCTTTATCAAAACTTTTTCGCGCAGTGAAGCGGACGCGAATGCCGTGCGCGATGAAATTCGCGCGTTGGGCGCGGAACAAAATATAGATATCGTTGCCTTCCAGACCGAAGCAGAATATCGCCGCAACATCCAATCGCAATTTGGACTGGTCACCTCCTTTTTACTTTTTCTTGCCATCCTCGTCGCCATCGTCGGCGGCATCGCGTTGATGGGTGCGCTCTCTATCAGCGTCGTCGAACGCACCAAAGAAATTGGCGTCTTGCGCGCGATTGGCGCACGCACGCGCACGCTCATGAGCATGTTTGTCATCGAAGGAATTTTTCAAGGCGCGTTGAGTTGGGGCATTGCGGTTCCGCTCGCGCTGCTGGTTGCGCGCCCGCTTTCCGATGTGATGGGACAGATTATTTTGAACATGCCCCTGGATTTTCAATACAATGTTCAAGCGATGTTCGTATGGCTTGGAATTGTCATTGTCATTTCGATTCTCGCGTCCATTCTGCCCGCGCGCAGCGCAACGCATGTGAGCGTGCGCGACAGTTTGGCGTACACGTAAAAAAAAGATGCGGCGCATTCCTTACCGCGTTGCGACGCGAATGGAACGCAATTTTGACTTGGTGCGGCTAGATTGAAACAGGTCTGGCTCGAATCGTTCAAACCCAAGGCGCGGATGTTTCTTGCCGGAACAGCCGCGCTTTTTTTTATTCCGGGAGAGGAGGACCCATGAATTCGCTCGTCGTTTATGATTCTCAATTTGGCAATACCGAAAAAATTGCGCAGCGCGTTGCAGAAACGCTCGCCGCGTACGGCAGCGCGCGCGCGGTGCGCGTGAGCGCGGTCGAACCGAACGCGTTTGATGAAATCGAGCTGCTCGTTGTCGGCTGTCCGACGCAGGCATGGAACTCGACGCCCGCGATGAAAAATTTTATCGCGCATCTGGATAACGCCAAGCTCAATCGCCTGTTCTTTGCCGAATTTGATACGCGGCTCGACAAACCGCGTTGGCTCACCGGCTCTGCCGCGAGCAAATTGGAAAAGCAGCTGCAACGATTGCATGTAACGCAGCTCACCGCGCCCGCAAGTTTTCTTGTGACCGCGACCGAAGGACCGCTCGCCGTGGGCGAACTGGAACGCGCGGCAGACTGGGCAAAAGAACTGTACGACGAATTTCAAGTGCAAATGGAACCGGTGGTTGTTCCGATGTGAGCTATTTATGTTGAACCTCATTGCTACGAATCCCAAAGACGCGGTGACGATACGCGATTTGGAACATATTCCGAATTTGAACGAATTAGAAGCCGCGCGCGTGCATCGCGCTGCGCGCAGGGCGATGGTCTGGCGTTGGGAATGGCGCACCGTGTTCATGCTGGCGCGCCTCGGGTTCGCGTTGGCGCGGTGGCGGATGCGACACCGCAAAATAATTTGAAACGGCGCCGGGCAGGCGTGAATGTCCGCGTGTTCACGAGACATTTAACCCTACTGTCACGCCGCCGGTTGCGGCAAAATGTTCAGGATTCGACACTGCGCGCTGTTCGCGCGGCGTCCATTGGAGGTGTTGTATGCCCGGGCTGGACAAAGAAACGCGTGACATGATTCTTGACACGCTGAAAAAATATGCGCACGATAAACTGACTCCCGAATTTCTCATCGAACTCGACCATAACGACGAATTTCCAACGGAGGTGCTGCACGAACTGTATGACCCCAACACAGTCGGCTTGCACCTTCTTTTTATTCCCGAAGAGTACGGCGGACTCGGCGGCAGCGCGTACGACATTTATCGCGTTTCCGAAGTGATGGCGTCCATTGATTTGGGAATTGCCACCGCCGTTCTCGCCACATTTCTTGGGAGCGACCCCATCACCGTCGGCGCGACGCCCGAACAGAAAAAATTGTGGATGGGCAAAATCGCCGACGAAGCGTTACTTGTCGCGTATGGCGCAACCGAGCCGCAAGCGGGCAGCGATTTGGGTTCGCTCACGACCAAAGCGATTCCTGTTGAAGAGAATGGTCATCCCGCCGGTTACAAAATCACGGGACGCAAACAGTGGATTTCCAACGGCGGCGTCGCGCAACTTTATACCATTTTGGCGAACGCGCCCGGTGGTCCATCATGGTTCGTTCTCGACCGCGAACTCCCCGGTTTTGAAAAAGGGAAACCCGAAGACAAGCACGGCATCCGCGCGTCGAATACTGCCGCGTTGTTTTTGGATGATGTGTTCGTTCCCGCCGACCGTCTCGTCGGTTTGAAAGAAGGCGAGGGGCTCGCACAGGCGCAAGCGGTGTTCGGTTACACGCGTTTGATGGTTGGCGCGTTCGGACTGGGCGGCGGTTGGGAAGCATTGCGGCGCGCGATTCGTTATTCGCAAGAACGCGTACAAGGCGGTGCGACGCTCGACAAGAAACAAGGTTACACGCACAAATTGATTGTGCCGAATGCGGCGCGTTTGGAAGCCGCGCGTTCGTACATCGAATGGGTCGCGGAACGTTTGGATTCGGGCGAAGAAGGATTGCAAACCGAAGGCGCGGTGGCGAAATACACCGCGACGGAAGCGGGCAACAAAGCAGCAGAAGACGCAATTCAAGCGCACGGCGGTTACGGCTACGTCAAAGAATACATGGTGGAAAAAATAAAACGCGATGTCCGTATCACGTGCATTTACGAAGGCACGAACGAAATCATGGAATGGACGATTGCGCGTGACCGCTGGCAGCAGCATTTGAAAACCAAGGGCGCGTACTATAACGATTGGGCAAAACGTCTCGAAACGTTACACGAACGCGAATCGGAAAATGGCGCGGGGTACGCCGCGTTGGCAATGCGCGCGCTCGCGGCAATTATGGAACAAGCGCGCGTGGACCGGCTCACGCGCAATCAACACATTTTGTTTCGTCTCGGCGAATGGATTGCGTGGGCAGAGACCGCCGCGATTTTCGCGGAACGCGTTGTTGATAAACCAACCGAAGGAATCAATCTCGACATTCCGACGCGTCAAGCGCTGTCAAGAATTTACGCGCGTCAAGCCGCGTTCAAAGTGGCGATGGAAGGAATGGAATGGCTCATCGGCGCGGGACAGACGAATATGAACTTGGGACGCGAAATCAACAGCGTCGCAATTTTCGCCGCGCAGATGGGACAAATCAGCGACATGGATTTTGCGGCGGAGCAATTGACGAAAGCGTTTCCGGTGAACTAGAGAGTGGAGATTGGAGACTAGAGATTAGAGATTGGAGATTTCTCGCTCCACTCCAAATGACAAGTCTCCAGTCTCCAACTAAAACGAAAATGAAATCCTTTATTCAACGTCACCAACTTGTAGCATTTTTCGTTCTCGCGTACGCCATCACATGGGGCAGCATTTTCGCGTTCCTCGCGTCCAAGGGATTTCGTTTGGACGAGTTCACGTTGACGGATGGGGTTTTGATTTTCTTGATGATGGCGCTCGGTCCGAGCACAAGCAGTATTGTGTTGCACGCGTGGCTCGACGGACGCAAAGGTCTTGGTGAATTGTTTGGCAAGATGCGCGTGTGGCGCGTGGGTGTTCAATGGTACGCCGTCGCGTTATTGACGGTGCCTGTACTAACATTTGTGATTCTATCGGTTTTGAGCATCACCGTTTCGCCATCGCTCGCACCGAACTTTTTATTGTTCGGTCTCATCATCGGAGTGCTCGCTGGATTTTTAGAAGAACTCGGCTGGACCGGATTCGCGCTGCCGCGCTTGTTGAATAAACACAACGCGTTGACCGCAGGATTCATTTTGGGTGTGTTGTGGGCAGTGTGGCACATGTTTGCGGATTATGTTGGCAATATCAACACAATGGGTTCGAGTTGGTTCACACATTATTTCGTCTATTGGATTTTGGGACTTGTCGCGTATCGGATATTGATGACGTGGGTGTATGTGAACACCAAAAGTTTGTTGCTCGCTCAACTCATGCACGCGAGTTATACGGGCTGGCAAGTTGTTCTCACCCCAACAGTGTCATTTGAAAACACAATGTTGTGGCAAACGATTTTTGTCGCGGGCTTGTGGCTCATCGTCGCGTTGGTCGTTGTAACGTATGGCGTCAATTTTGTGCGAACGCGCACTGCATCGGCGTTGCGCGCGGCATGAACAAAGAAATGAAAGCGTAGAAAGAGAGAGGAAACATGAATCCCTTTACCTCACGCATCGGTTTTTGGTCGGCGGTCATCGCAACGATTTTTGGATTGGGTTACATCGTCGCATTACTTTTGAGTCTTGCAGGAATGTTGACCGGTGCATGGGCAACGGCATATCAACTCGCGCCATCGATTGTGTTGGCGTGGAGTTATATGGTGTTGATGGCGTGTGTGTTTGATGCCGCGCCTTCCGAACGCAAAGTTTTTGCGACGATTGGCTTGGGATTCGCGCTGATGTATTCCGTAATGAACAGCATCGTCTATTTCACGGAACTCACCGTCGTCATTCCGCGCGTATTGAACAATGACGCGGCGGGTCTCGACGTGCTCTTATTTGAACCCGGCAGATTTCTGTTTGCGGTCAATGGTTTGGCATACGGATTCATGAGCATCGCCGCGTTGTTTGCCGCGTTCGTTTTTGGAAAATCGGGATTTGAAGGACGCGTCCGCTGGGCGATGGTCGCACACGGCATTATCGGACCCTTTATCGTCGGCGCGGTGTTATGGGCGCCGCTTACGTACATTGGCGCATTGTGGATTATCACATTCCCTGTCATGGGAATCTTGTTGGCGATGTTTTTCCGGCGCGGGGAAGCAATTCAAGTCACGCCGGGCAGCAAACAAATCGGCGCGCGAAAAGTTGCATCGGCGCGTGCATAGGGGAGAAACTATCATGAACATTATTGTTATCGTTCTCTTGCTCCTCGCTGCGCATTTTAGTTTGACCGCGCTCGTTCCCGGTCAAGCGGGCAAGGCAGTATTCTATTGGCCCTTTGCGACGGATACGGTTCCGATGCTTGGACTTTTTGGCGCGTATCCGAATCCGTTGACGCAGCTCTTGTCTGTGACTGCAGGCGTTGCGTTTCTTGCCGCTGTGCTTGCCCTGCTCGGTTGGTTGATTCCTGCGAGTTGGTGGATGCCACTTGTCCTCGTCGGCGTCATCGCGTCCTTTGCGCTTTTTCTTGTCTACGCGAGCCCGCTCGCGATTCTTCCGTTGTTATTGAATCTGCTGTTGTTATGGGGAATCTTTTTTCAACATTGGACGGCGAACAGTCTGCGCGGAGTTTGAGAATGAAAACCAACAAATTCAGAATCCTCGCCGAAGGAATTTACGGCGCACTCGTTATCGGCATCACCGTCTTGTTGTCGCCGTTCTTGCGCGCGTGGTATCGGCGCTGGGGCGCGACGCAGGAGGAAGTGGTTCGCACGCTCCCCGGTGATGAATTTGTGCCGCGTCCGAAATCGGAAATTACGGCAGCGATTACGGTGAACGCGCCGGTGCAAAATATCTGGCGCTGGTTCGCACAGCTCGGTTGTCAGCGCGGTGGTTGGTACAGTTACGATTTGTTGGACAACGGCGGCGTGCCGAGCGCGGATAAAATTTTGCCTGAATATCAAACGCTTCACGTGGGCGACATGATTGCAGCGGTGCCGAACGGCAGTTTCGGTTTTCCCGTCGCGCTCGTCGAACCCAACCGCGTCTTGTCATTGGCAGGAACTCTGAACACGCAAACGGGCAAGTCCGCACAGCCGAATGATGAAAATCTGCAAGCATACTTTAGCGGCGACCAGACGTTTTTCATGGAACCCATCGGCGATAACGCGGCACGCTTGATTTTTCGAATGCGTACCGATTGGAACGCGACGCGCATCAACAATTTGATTTATCGCGGCATCGCCGAACCGATTTCGTTCGTGATGGGACGCAAGATGCTGCAAAACGTCAAAGCACGCGCGGAAGCATTGAACTGAACTAGAGATTAGAGACTAGAGACTGGAGACTGAATCTCTAGTCTCCAGTCTCTAGTCTCAAATATCAAATTATGAACTCTCAATCTCGCGCCATCGCTATCGTCGGCGTCGGCGCAATTTTACCGGACGCGATGAACGCGACCGAATTTTGGAACAATCTTATCGCGGCGCGTTACAGCATTACCGAAACGCCGAGCGACCGCTGGAGCATTTTGGATTATTACGACCCCGACCCAAACGCGCCGGACAAAACGTACAGCAAAATTGGCGGCTGGGTGCGCGGGTATAAATTTGATTGGAAAAAATTCAAGATTCCCCCCAAAGTCGCGCAAGCGATGGACATTGGGCAACAGTGGGCGGTGACGATTGCGGCGCAAGCGTTGGAAGATTATGGTTATCCGCGTCGTCCGCTCGACACGGAACGCACGGGCGTTGTTCTCGGCACGGCGATGGGCGGCGAATTGCATTATCTCACCACACAGCGCATTGTCTTTCCCGAATACGCGCACGCGCTGCAAGCCGCGCCCGCGTATCAACAACTGCCGCGCGCGGTGCGCGAACAAATCCTCGACGAATTTCACGCGGTCATTGACCATCGCGTTCCGCCGATTACCGAAGACTCGATGCCCGGCGAACTGCCGAACATTGTTTCGGGACGCGTCGCGAATGTTTTGAATTTGCGCGGACCAAATTTCATCACCGATGCCGCGTGCGCGTCATCACTCGCCGCGCTCGATGCCGCGTGGGATTTGCTCACCGAACGCGAAGCGGACGCGGTGCTCACGGGCGGCGTTGACCGCAACATGGGCATTGGCTCGTTTGTAAAATTTTGCAAAATCGGCGCGCTCTCTGCAACCGGCACGCGTCCGTTCGGCAAAGGCGCAGACGGATTCGTGATGGGCGAAGGCAGCGCGGCATTTTTGGTGAAACGTTTGGAAGACGCGGAACGCGACGGCGACAAAATTTACGCGGTGGTGCGCGGCGTCGGCGGCGCGAGCGATGGCAAAGGCAAAGGCATCACCGCACCAAATCCGATTGGTCAACAATTGGCAACGCGGCGCGCGTGGGAAAACGCGGGACTTGACCCCGCGAGCGCGGTGATGGTGGAAGCGCATGGTACAAGTACGAAGGTTGGTGATGTGGTGGAGGTGGATTCACTGAATCAGGTGTTCGGAACGGCGTCCGAACATTACGGCGCGCGAAAAAATTCTATCGCGCTCGGCTCGGTGAAATCCAACATCGGACATTTGAAAGCGGGCGCGGGCGCGGCGGGACTTTTGAAAGCGATTCTCTCGATTCATCACAGCATCATTCCTCCAACGCTGCACGCGGTAATTCCCAATCCTGATATTGCGTTTGAACAAACACCGTTTTATCTCGTGAATCAACCGCGCGCAATGGAACGCCGCGACAAAAATACACCGCGTCGCGTCGGCGTCAGCGCGTACGGATTCGGCGGCACAAATTTTCATGTGGTGTTGGAAGAGCATGTGGAGGGGATGTTGACGCAACAGAAAATTTTCGAGAGCGTGGAGGTGAAAGGAAATAAGGGAAATGAGGGAACTCGTTTCCAATCTCCAGTCTCCAATCTCCAGTCTCCCCTTCCCCCACGCGGCATTGTCGCCATCGGCGCGCCGAGCGTGAACGAATTGAAAAACAAATTGGATGAAATGTTTGCGCGCGTGCGCGATGGATATACACCCGAAGTGGCTTTGCCCGACCTTGAGGAATTGAAACAGCGCGAACGCGTGGTGATTGATTTTGGAAATCACGACGAATTGTTGGAACGGATTGATAAGGCGCGCAAAGGCATCGCGTTCGACAACGCGCAAGCATGGAAAGCATTGCAAGCGCAAGGAATTTTTCGCGGGACAGGTGAAGCATCCGGCAAAATCGCGTTTCTCTTTCCCGGACAAGGTTCGCAATATCTCAACATGGGACGCGAACTCGCCGCGTATTCGCAGACGGTACAAAACGTTTTCGACGATGCTGATGTCGTGATGAAACCGATTCTCGGCAAACCATTGACCGCGTATATTTTCGCGGACGGCGACGCGGACGAATTGAAACGCGCGGAAAAAGAATTACAGCAGACGGCGATTACACAGCCCGCGATGCTCACGCTCGATACAGCGATTTATAAACTGCTCGGCGATTTCGGCTTCAAGCCCGATATGGTGATGGGACATTCGCTCGGCGAATACGCAGCGTTGATTGCGGCGGGCATCATGCCCTTTGCGGACGCGTTGGAAGCGAGTGCCGCGCGCGGCGCGGAAATGACCAAAGTGAGCATGGGCGACAACGGTTGGATGGCGGCAGTGATGGCGCCGTACAGCGTTGTCGAACAAACGTTAAAAGAAATTGATGGCTACGTCGTCGCCGCAAACATCAATGGTCCGAATCAAAGTGTCATCGGCGGCGAATCGAAAGCGGTGGAAGAAGCCATTAACGTTTTCACGCGCAAAGGTTTTCAAGCGCAGCGTTTGCCCGTGAGTCACGCGTTCCATACAAAAATCGTCGCGCCCGCGAGCAAACCATTGCGCCAAGTGTTGAATCGTTTGCACATTTCCGAACCGACGTTACCGCTCGTCGCAAACGTTACGGGCAAATTTTATCCGACGACAATTGACGGCATCAAAGATATTTTGGAATTGCAAATCGCGTCGCCTGTGCAGTGGGTCAAAGGCGTGCAAACGTTGTACGACGCGGGTGTTCGCACATTCGTCGAAGTCGGTCCGAAAAAAGCGTTGAAAGGTCTTGTGGACGATATTCTCGCCGACAAAACCGATGTCGTTTCACTCTTTTCCAATCATCCCAAAACGGGCGAGCTGCAAACGTTCAATCACGCGTTGTGTGGGTTGTATGCGGCGGGGTACGGAATAAGAGAGACTAGAGACTGGAGCCTAGAGACGACAAGCGAGACTAGAGACTTGAGACTGGAGACTGACACGATTTCTTCAGTTTCACTCTCGCGGGAGGATAATGAACAAATGGAACAAAAAGCAGTCATGCCGAATGGAAACGGCAAAGTAACACTTGAAGCACTGGGACAAATCATTTCGCAACTAGCGAGTCTCCAGTCTCCAGTCTCCAGTCTCCCATTTGACCGCAACGAAACCCCGCGCGGCTCTATCGTCATTACTGGCACCGGTCTCGGATTGCCCGGCGCGGAAAAAAGCGTGATGGATGAGGACAATGCGATGCGGATTTTGCGCGGGGAACAATTTGTAGATTTGATTCCCGAACGTTTTCGCAATGCGATATTGAATAAACGCGTCACGCGTTTGGTGAAAAGCGAAGACGGCAGCGGACGCTTTGAAACAATTGATGACCCAAAGGATGTAATCAAACTCGCGGGGCGTCCGGGCAAATTTGATTTGGCAGACGAGTACGGCGTTCCCGAAAAATTGATAGAGGCGTTGGACATTACGACGCAGTTGGCGATGGCAGCGGGAATTGATGCTCTGCGTGAAGCGGGCATTCCACTTGTACAAACGTACAAGAAAACGAGCAAGGGAACCTATTTACCCGAACGTTGGCTTTTGCCCGAAGCATTGCGCGATGAGACGGGCGTGATTTTTGCGAGCGCGTTCCCGGGCGGCGATAGATTCGCGGATGAATTTTCAAGATATTACGCGTGGCAGAATCTCAACGATAAACTCGCAACCTTGAGAGAATTGCGCGCGTACACAAACGACGCGGAGACGTTGCGAGAAATTGATGCGCGCATTAACGCGGTGCGCGAAGAAATGGCGCGCGAGCCGTACGAATTTGACCGCCGTTTCTTGTTCCGCATCCTCGCGATGGGACATTCGCAATTCGCGGAATACATTGGCGCGCGCGGACCGAATACCCAAGTGAACGCGGCGTGCGCGAGTACGACGCAAGCGATTGCTTTGGCGGAAGATTGGATTCGCGATGGACGCGCGCGGCGCGTGATTGTTGTCGCGGCGGATGATGTGACGGGTAACCATTTGATGGAATGGGTTGGCGCGGGCTTTTTGGCGACGGGCGCGGCGGCGACAGATGACCGCGTACAAGAAGCCGCGTTACCGTTTGATAAACGCCGACACGGCACGTTGATGGGTATGGGCGCTTGCGCGCTCGTGATTGAAAGTCAAGACGCGGTACAAGAACGCGGCATGCGCGGCATCACCGAATTGCTCGCCAGTGAAACCGCGAACAGCGCGTATCATGGCACGCGGCTCGATGTGAATCATATTGCAATGGTGATGAATCATCTGGTCAGCGTGGCGGAAAAAAGATTTGGTCTGAATCGGTACGCCATCGCGCCGCAATTGGTTTTCATGTCGCACGAAACATTCACGCCCGCACGCGGCGGCAGCGCGGCAGCAGAAGTGGTTGCACTGCGCGAAACATTTGGCCAAGCCGCAAGCGAAATCGTTGTGGCAAACACCAAAGGTTTCACCGGGCATCCGATGGGCGTGGGGATTGAAGATGTAATTGCGACAAAAATTTTGGAATACGGCATTGTGCCGCCCGTGCCAAATTACAAAGAGGTGGATGAGGAGCTCGGACGCTTGAATTTGTCGCGCGGCGGACGGTACAACGTCAATTACGCGCTGCATCTCGCGGCGGGCTTTGGTTCGCAAATTTCCATGACGCTCAC
>JAKOPZ010000056.1 GCA_029778615.1 Chloroflexota bacterium
CAACCCTTGAACACGCCGTCCATGAGAAATGCGGGCCCGACTTTCAGTTTCCACAATCGGAACGAGTGAACTGCAACTCGCTGCCAGACAATTACATCATCGCTGTCACAACCAACTTTCAGTTTCCACAATCGGAACGAGTGAACTGCAACTAATTTTATTTGGCGCGCTGTTGTGGATGCTGCTGAACTTTCAGTTTCCACAATCGGAACGAGTGAACTGCAACTTACAACGCACGTTTGAACGTGTAGCGGGCGCAAGTGACTTTCAGTTTCCACAATCGGAACGAGTGAACTGCAACCGCGTGCATCTGGCTCTTTAACGCCGTTTTGCCTGTCTTTCAGTTTCCACAATCGGAACGAGTGAACTGCAACGACTAGCACGCGCCAACCGAGCGATTCAAGCCATGCGACTCTTTCAGTTTCCACAATCGGAACGAGTGAACTGCAACGCCCAACTCAATTCGTGCCTCGCAGTTTTGTGTAAAGCTTTCAGTTTCCACAATCGGAACGAGTGAACTGCAACGCAGTGCGTTTCACCAAAAAACTCCCAAATGGCGCAATTCGGAATCGTTTCGCACCATTTTCACCGTAAAAACCATGTCACTCATATACTCATTCCCCACTCATCGGAAATACGTTTCGCAACTCAACTTTTGCCCCAAATCCCCCCCCATTTGCGAAAACCCCCTCCCCAATCTCCAATCTCCAGTCTCCAATCTCCAATCTCCAGTCTCCAACCTCCAACCTCCAATCTCCAGTCTCCAGTCTCCATCTACACCACATCATTACAAAACCGCCGAAACTCACACGCCACACATTTCGCCACATTCCGCACCGGCGGCGGCATCCGTTCCGCGTCAAAAATCGCGCGCATCTCCTTTACCGCCTTTTCCGCTTTGATGCGCAGCGCCATATCCATTTGCACCTCCTCCGCGCGCTTGAGCGGAATCTCATACAAAAAACCCCGCGTCACCCGCACCCCGCGCATCTCTTCCAACATCATCCCATACACCGCCACCTGCATCTGGAAATGGATTCCCGCAATCTTTGACAACTTGTAATCCACCGGAATCACTTCTCCCGTCCCCGCCACCGTAATCACCATATCCAATTCCCCGCGCACCCCCAAACGTCTCGAACGCAGCGGCACATCAAATTCACGTTCCCCTGCCGCAATCCCATACGCCCGCAGCGAACGCCGTTCTTCCTTGCCCACCTCACTTTTTCCCGCCCGCGCGCCTTCCTCCATCTTGAACGTCACCGGACGCACCTTCGGCAAACACACCTGATAAAAATACACGCGCGGACAATACACAAACTGTTTCAAATCCGTCGCGCGCACCGGATAATCCATATCATCATCCAGCATCTTTCCCCTCCTCTGCCGCGCCCTCAATCACAATGCACTGCCGCGCCGCCCAATCCCGTTCACAAATCGGAAACAACTGCACATTCCCCGCATGTTTGCCCAACAGCCGCTTGATTCGCAACATCAACTCTTCCTGATGCGTCACCGCCAAATTCCCCAGAAACGCCGAATACTGAATGCGGTCCATCCCATAATCCAAACACGCATCCGCCACCTTCCCCCGCTTCCCATCATCCGGAATGTCATACACCAGCACACACTGCATATCACATCTCGCCTATCGCAATCACCCCATCACCCAATCACCCTGTCACCTTGTCACCTTGTCACCCTGTCACCTTGTCACCCGTTCACCCCCTCACCTTTTCACCCGTTCACCACCCCATCACAAACGGCACATACTCTTCCCGCTCCCCCCGCAAAAACGTCGCCACATGCCGCGCCTGCATCTGCGCAATCAACCGCAGCGGAAAACTTTTTTTCTCGTACGTTTCCGTACTCTCCATCCGTTCAAAAAATTTCTCCGCCAACATTTTCCGCGTCCCTTCCGTCAAATACCCGCGTTCATCCTGTTCAAATTTCACCCCCTTGTTCGCCAAACCAAAAATCGTCCGGTCCACAATCGGCGCGCGAAACTCCTCAATCGCATCAAACGTCAAACTCGGTTTCCCCGGACGGTCCACATGCACAAACCCCGCATACGGGTCGAGCCCCGCCAACACCAACGCGCGCTCGATTTGCCCATACAAAATCCCGTAACAATAATTCAACGCCGAATTAATCGGGTCCCGCGCCCCGCGCCCCTCACGTCCCTGCCACGCATATTCCATAGGCAGCGCACTCTTTAACGCGTCCCAATACGTCTGCGCCGCGCGACCCTCCATTCCCAAAATCTCAAACCGCCAATCGTCAATCGTCGCCCGTTCCCCCGCCAAAATTTCCGGCAGCGTTTTCATTTGTTCCAAATCGCTCACCGTCTCCAAAATCTTTTCCGCCGCCGCGCGCAAAATCTCAAACACCTCCGGCGCGCTCTCCTTGCGATATTTCGACATATATTTCAAAAAATTCGCCTGATTCCCCAATTTCCCCTGCGCGAACGCAATCGCCAAAAACAGACCGCGCGACGTATGAAACGCCGCCAACTGCGCCCGCCGCGTCAACACCGTCCCCGTCAACCCCGAACTGTACACACTCGCATACGCGTTCCCCGAACCACTCACAAAATGAATCGGAATCCCCCGCTCCGCGCATTCTTTCACCGCGTCCGAACTAATCGCCACGCCATTGCTCGCAATCAGCACCGTTTCCAAATGCAGCAGCGGCGCCTGAATCAATTTCTCATCGCCCTTTGTGACAATCAAGCGTTCACTGTGCTTGCTCACAAACGCGCCAAACTCTTCCACAATCAGATGTTGCACAATCGGCACACTGACCTCATTTCTGATTTAGAACTCATGCTTTATGATTTCACGCCGCAGCGCTCAAATCAAAAATCATAAATCACAAATCCAAAATTCTCATCACCCCATTCCCCTTTACCGTGCCCTTGCCCACCTGCGCCAGTTGTCCCCACAACAGCCACGGCAAAAGTTCCCCCCACACCGCGCGCCGCGCCGAAAACACCGCGCGTCCCACAAACCCACTCAACGGCGACGCCATCCCGCGCCGCGACGAACCGCTAAACACCTCCACCCACCGCGATTGCACCTCGCACAATTGCACTTGCTCAGCCCGCGCGCGCAAATGCTGCACCTCGTCCAACGCGCGTCCTTTGCCCTCCGCAAACTGCTCTTCCAATTCATCCAAACGTTTCAACAACCGCATAAACAACGTGACAAAATCAGGAAACTTTGCCGTATGCCGGTCATCAATCAACCGCATCGGCGTCAGAAATTCAATCTCCAGTCTCTGGTCTCCGGTCTCCAGTCTCCAGTCTCCGGTCTCCCCCTTGCGCATTGTGCCTTCCGCATTCTGCATCACCCCCGCGTGATTCACCACCAGCGTCGGCGTCCGCACCACATTCCCCGCGTCGCCAAACAAAATTTCACTCTCGCCCGTCAACGGATTCAACGCCCACACCCGTTTCAACACAAACTTGCCGCGTCCCGGTCCAATGCCGATGCGTCCCATTTCCGGGACCGTCAAAATAAAGTACGGCAAGAACTGCCGCGCGTTCCCAAACAACGTCAAACCAAATTCAAACGTATCGCCCGCCCTGTAGAGACGTTCCGCTGGAACGTCTCCCCCATTCGGCAAAGGCGGCACCAGTGCGTACCCGCGTCGGTCCTCGCCCGGTTTCAAATTCGCCGCCAACAGCCAATGCACCGGACACGTCGCCGCGTGTTCCCCCCTCTCCTCTTGGGAGAGGGGCTGGGGGTGAGGGCAATACGCACGCAGCATCACTTGCCCCAACGCCCCGCGCAGATTCGACCCCGCGCGAAACGTGTCCGCTTCCAAACGCAGCGGCGTTGTCGCCTCACACACAAAACGAAGATGGGTAGTGGTAAGAGAAAATGTCATTTGGCTGGATACTCCCGTTTATCAATTTTTCCTCACGCGTCACTTGCCTAACGCGGGATTGCGCCCAAAACAATGTTATAATTTCCGAATGAGTGATCGGCTGCCGAATGCGGAACGCGCCGTCATTAACCCGCGCAAATTACGTGACTATGCGCTCAATCCCGACCATTCATCCGGTGGATACAAAGCCGCGTTCTTTACGCAAATGGGTTATTCGCGTCAAGATTGGCAGCAGCTCGAACAAGATATTCGCGCGCAACATCTCCATCATCCCGCGAAACCCGGCAAACCGTCACCGCACGGCACGAAATATACAATCACCGCCCCACTGCAAGGACCACATGGCGAGGCGCGGCAGGTAACGACGGTTTGGATCATTCGCATCGCAAGCGATGTTCCCGAAATGGTCACCATCGAACCTGCGCCGCGCAAGAAAGGGTAAGCGTCCATGAATAACAACTTTGCTTTGCTCGAGACGGTCATCGTGACAGAGAATTTCAAAAATGAACATGTGCTAAAAGGCGATGTTGGCACCATTGTCGAAATTTACACGCGCCCTTCTCTTGCCTACGAAGTTGAGTTCGTGAACCCTAACGGTGAAACACGCGCCTTGCTCACCCTCACCCCTCACCAGGTCCGTCACCTGTCTGACGACGACGTACTCACCACGCGCCCCCTCGCGGTTGCTTGATGTTCAAGCTCCACCACTACCGCGCGAAACGTGTCCGCTTCAAGCCGCAGCGGCGTTGTCGCCTCACACACGAAGCGGAGATGGGTAGTGGTAAGAGAAAACATTAATCCTCCCAAACATCTTTCGGAATCATTCGCGCCTGTCTTGAAAAATCGAGACCGATTTCCGAATCATAATGTACGCTCACAATGCGCAAATCCCCTTTTTCATCCTTGCGCGCCTGCCCCTTGCCCGCCAAAATCGCATACTGCTGCCACGAAATCGGCACCAGCAATTCACTTGCTTCGAGCGGCGAACGTTCGCGCGCGTCCACATAATCATCGTACAAACCTTCCGGTAAAACATTCACACTGTCGAACGCTTTGTAAAACAACTCTTCCAACCGACTATCCGATTGAAACGCGCGCAGCGTGTTCACCGCGCTCGCGGTAAATTCCGCGTACTCGCTTTGAAACGTTTCGAGCCATGGCGCGCGGATTTCAGGACGCGCATAAATTTCATCCAGCCAATCGGACACGCGCGCCTCGTCAATCCATTCGCGGTCGTGTTTTTCCAAAACCTCTAACGCCGCGCGAATCAATTCCGGCACATACGGGCGCGGCTTGTCAGGAATCGGTTCGCGGAATACATTCACGCGCGCGCCCGCTGTATTCAACCGCCGCCGATTGATGCGTCCGAAACGCTGCAACAACGCTTCCAACGGCGCCGGGTCGGTGTAAATCACATCCAAATCAATATCCAAACTCACCTCGACCACTTGCGTCGCCACCAGCACGATGGCGCGGCGATTCTCCGAACGCGAACCCGTTGCGTCGCGCACCAGCGCTTCTTTGGTCAAACGGTCTCTGCCGTTGAAACGTCCGTGCAGCAATTCAACGTGCGCTTGTGTATCGAGCGCTTGCCGCAGCATTTGCCATGCCTCTTGCGCGCGCCCAACCGTATTGCAACAGACCAGCACAGATTGCCCATTTCGCGCCGCGTCCGCAATCTCTTCCAAATTTTCATCCGCCAACAATTCCCCATCGCGCAACGCAAGTTTGTGCCGTCGAAATTCTTGATACAACTCATCCGACGCGGTCACAAGCGTAAATTCACCGAGCGCGTCGCGCAAACACTCGCGCAACAATTGAGGCAGCGTCGCCGACATGACCAAAAATTTCGCGTTGTAGCGTTCGCGCAAATGTTTCACCAGCGCAAGAATCTTTGCCAAGCGCCCCGCGTCGTACGCGTGAATCTCGTCAAAAATAAATGCCGCGCCGTAACAATCGGTCAGCAAAGTTTCATAGCCCTTTAGCCGATACGGCGCTTTCAAAACCTGATACGGACTCAGCACGCGCACCGGATAATAATTTTGCCGCGCCAAATCATTCAGCCAGCGCGCCGCTTGCGTAATTTTTTTCGGGTCCGCGTTTTCATCTTCCAAGAGCAAACGCCGATAGTACGCCAACGTGCTGCGGCTGTGTTCGAGTCCCACTTGATTTTTGAACGGCGCATCGCGCGTAATTTTTCCTTCCCCATCCACTTCATCTTCATTCAACCGTTTCTCCATCGCGTTCATGCTCGCCTGATACGGTAACGCGTAATACAAACGCGGCGCGTTTTGCGACACTGCCCACAACAGCGCGGCTTCTGTTTTCCCGCTGCCTGTCGGCGCCATCAACACCGTCGAGCCGCGCGCGTTCATACACTCGATTTGATGCTGATACGGATTCGTGATTCGGATTTTTTCCAACAGTCGTTCCGGGTCCGACAATTGCGGTTCAGGCAATTCGCCAATGTGCGCCGATGCCATGTGGTCGGATGAAATCAAATGCCCGCGTAACAAAATCGTGCCAATGAGCAATGCAGATTCATCCGAACGATTCACCTCTTTATCGAGCCAGCGCGCATACGCGTTCAAATGTTTGCGAATCAACGTCGAAACATGTCCGTCCACGTGGCGCACCGCGTCTGCTTGCGCGGGCAGCGTTGGCATTTCGATGCCGTATTCCTTCAATCCCAAATCCCCTATCCAATTCGCCGCGCAGTCATGCAGCCATTTCCACAAATCCCCAATCGTCGCCGCATCGAGTTCCGCATCGAAATCGCTTTCGGGTTTCGCAATCGCGTTATACAGTTCCGCAATCTCGTCCGCGTCCTTGTGATGCGAAACAATCGCCGCCACGAGCCACGCGCGTTCTTGCATGTTGAACGCGGACGCGAGCCAATCCACGAACGCGAGCGACAACACTTCATGCCGATGCGTCCATTTCGCTCCGCCGCGCAAACGCGCTTGAAACCCTTTTGCCGCTTTGCCGAAATCGTGCAAAAACGTTCCCCAGAACAAAATGTGCCACAAACGCGGCGCGCCGATTTGCGCGGGCAAGTTGGGGCGCAGGCGAATCGTCGCCGCGAGTTTTTCCAAAACGAGGTACGTGTGCTGCGCCAACGTTTCGGGTTTGCCGCCCGCGCCCTTGTCCGCGCTTTTTGCCCACAAGTAATCGAGATACTCAGGACACACGGGGGCTGTCATCGTATTCTCCCGTCCATGTGTGAAACCACAACCCCATCGGCAAATCTTGTACACGCGGCGCGGTCGGGTCAATCCAAAAATCGTTCTCCACTTGCAAGCCCTCGAACTGCATCAACTGTGTCACGCGCCGTTTCAAAATCACATAGCGCGCAAACGTCGGACGCCGATTGTGGTAATAATCCAAAAAGCGCGGCATCAGCGCCACATATCCCGTCGCCGTCATCAAACTCGCCTGATACGGCGCGAGCGTGTGTTCAAAGTACGCGCGTGCCGCGCGTTCCAGTTCGACGACCTCGACGCGCGTGTATGTGAACAAATCCTGCGAACGTCCCAACACCACCGCGTAATGCGGGCTGCGAAATGCGCCTTCCCACTCCGGTTTGTTCAGATACAACGTCAAGCGTGGTTTGAAAAACATTTTCCGTTTGAACGGATTGACCGCGCCGCCCAACACTTTTGGGAATTCCGTTCCCTTTAATTTCCCGCCTTCGGGCGCGAGAACGTGAATGTGTTCCACGTCCTCGCACTCGCCCTCATGCGTAAAGTGATAAGCAAACTGCACACCGTTCGGGTCCACCCACTCGCCCAACGCGCTGCATACATGTCCATAAATCGTCGCGGGCGGCGGCATCTCGAACGACGGATGAATGCCCTGCATAAAATGTGGATAGCGAAACGAAGTCGTGATTCCTTCCGCCACCACTTTTAGAACGCGCATGATTTGTCCTCGTCTCCATTCCGCCGAATAGAATTCGACGTCTCAAGAAAGCGTCGCCAGAAACAAAGGGTACAAACATTCTTTGCTTTTCTTGCGTTGTTTTCTAAAACGCCTTGTTCTGCCGTCGAATTCCATTCGATGGTCTCAATCCAACCACCCCGGATTCGCCTGCAAGTCCGCAATCAGCGCTTGATATGCCTCGCGCGGATGACTCACTTGAATTCGCGCGTCGCTTGCTGCCAATTCATCCAATTTTGCGCGTTCGCCATCCGCATAGCCGCGCACCCAACCAACATATACTTTTGACAACAAATCATCCGCGAACACGCGCAGCGCTTCTTGCAGCGCGTCCACCTTCAATTCCGGCATGCCCGAATCATTCGCGCCAAGTACATGCCCAAAAATATGATTACCGCCTTTCGTCACCGCCAACACAACCACCGTCGGCGCGACATCGGTATAGTGCAGCGTCTGTTTCGCGCCGCCCTCCAAACGCGCGAGACCTTCAAACAACGTCGTCACGCGCGTCAAGCGTTCGTTGTTCGGCAAACGATATACTTTGGCAGTTGCATCCTCTTGCAGACCTTTTTCTTGCGCCAGCGCAATGCGTGTGTCATCCAAATTGCGATAGCCCGTTTTCTGTTTGTACGAAAACACGCCGCACTGCTTGAGATTGAGCGAGAACAAACCTTTTAATGTCGTGCGATAAAACTGATGCTCGTGCGGCACCGGGTCGCCTTCATGCCGCGCCATCACGCCGAAATCACTCGTCGGTCGTAACGGCGCAATCGAAACCAGCGTGCTGACGCGCAATGGCGCGAGGCGGGTCACTGTATCCGTCGTTTCCGTTTCACCCGCGCGCGACGCGTCCGCCGCGCGTTTGTCTTTTGCCGATTGCTTTTTCGACGGCGCGCGCATGTACCCAAACAAATCGTCGTCCCAAAATTCAATCGGGTTCGCGTCCGTGTAGGCGATTTTTTCTTCGCGATAAATCGGCGCGGCGCGCCACTGCGGGTCGCTCGCCAACGTTTGGCGCAGCCAATAGCGAAACGCTTGCGCGGACACATACGGATATTGTCCGTCGTTCGCCTTTATCACTTTGACGCCCGAGCTATTGTCATAGCGTTCGCCCTCAATCGTTCCCAAGTTGTTGAGCGCCGACGCGGGCGCGTCAATCAAAAACAAACCCGTGATGTGTGACATGTTTTTTTCTCCTCTTGTGATTCTCATGTCATTTCGAACGGAGCGAGAAATCTCAATTTGTAGCAGCGAGGTTCTTTACTGCGTTCAGAATGACAAGCCAATTATTGTTCTTGGTCCGTTTCCTCGCGCGTTTCGGGAATTTCATCCACGTGCTGCTGAATCCAACGCAGCTCGTACAACTTTTCAATCATCCGAATCAAGATGAGGTCGCGCGCCAAACGCCAATCGCTTCTGCCGCGCTCGTCCGTGTCCTCAAAAATTTCCATATACGGCTCGAACTTGACCAGCGGCGGCTGTCCGCGTTTCAAGCGCGCGTTGCTCACGCGAATCAATTCATTCCGTATCAGGTCATAGCGTTTCTGTTCGGAATAGAAACGCTCGAAAAATTTCGTGTCATTTTCATCATGCACGTATTGAGCCAGCTCTTCGCCCAATACGCGAATGCGTTCGATGCGACTTGGTTTCATGCGCAGAATCCTTTCTAAAAAGAGTTGAGTGAGTTTCCACGAGATTAAATCCGCGTCGCTTTTCAGCGAATACTCGCGGCGCGGGTCATCTTCATACTTGACGCGCGCCGGCACGCGCAAAAAATAGCGGCGGATAAACAGCGGCGCGTTTTCGGGCAAACGAAACAAATCTTCGTACAAAAAGTTTCGGCGCGGACGCGCGTCCTCCTCTTCCGCTTTCGCTTTGCCTGCTTTGCCCTTTTTTCCCTTGTCCTCCTTTCGCTGTGCCATTTCCGCTTTCGTAAATTGCCACGCGCGCCGCTCAATTTTGCGCCACTCGTCGCGATAGCGCGCGCCGACAATCTCGGCGAGAAAATCCGTAATCTCTAACGGCAGGTAGTAAATTTCCAATGGCGGATTGCGGTCGAGCGGATTCGATTGTCCGCTGTTGCTCAAGTGATAGGCGGTCACGGAATAGGGCTGCTCGGCTTTGCGTTCTTGCTGTCGCACAACCTCAATCTCGATGAGCGTTTGCACAATCAACGTTTTCGCCGACGCGCTCGCTTCGGGCAATTTCGTCGCGCCCGCCTCTTCCGCCAAATTCACTTCACGGCGATTGTTGTCCAAAAACTTTTTCGCGAACTTGTACACCAATTCGGGATTGTCCGAATGGACCGCCAACAATTTCCCGCCGCATTTCGCGCAGCCCAGCGGAAATGCTTGAATCGCCAGCAGCGCGATTCCCGAAACAGGCAAACCCGCGTCGCCGTACGGATGAAAATTGATAACCTCTTCGCCCGTCAGCATCGGCACATGTTGGCGAAATGCGCGTCCCTGCGGAAAACCTTCTTTTTCGCTGAACGCGACCGCCACCGCGGGTTCGCCCGTGAACACGCAGCGTTCATCCAAAACGGGCGTATTCGCTTTATAACCGCGCGCGACGAGCCGCGCGTATTCTTTTCTTCGCTGCGGCGTTTTCTCGAACGCGGGCTGCGTGAACCCCGAATTGGGAAACGCCACATTCAAAAACGATTTGAGCGGATTCACGACATAGTGCGCTTCGATATAGTCCGCGACTTTATCCAAATCGCTTTCCGTCACCTGCTCGAACGTTCGCTTGCCGCTGAACGCCCATATCGTCGCGACGCCGACATCAACGAGTGGATGCCCTGTGAATTTCAACATTTCAAATTTCCCTTTCGCGTCCCTTGCGCGCCGCATCGCGCACCGCTTGCAAATTGATAATCTCTGCCGCTTCAAACTGCGGCGGTAAACTGTTCGGCACCGGACGCATTCGCAGCATCGCGGGAAAATAACCGCAGCGTCCATGCAGTTCCGCCAACAAGACCACCGCGACAAAATTCAACGACGGCGGATTCACCACCAGCGGCGCGGACTGCCATTCGATAGGTTTGAGTCCCGCCTTGTCCGCCATCGCAACCACCTGCGGCGCGAGCGGCTGCTGCGCGTCAATCTGACTGTGAATCTCGACCACGCGCTCGATTTTCTTCCCCGCTAATGTTTCGATTTGCGCGAGCTGGGGGGGGGTGAGGGGGTGGGAAAAGTTGAGGAGGATCATTTCGTCACCTTATGGGTTATCATTAACCGAGTGTTCACCGTAATGGCGTAAACGCAATGCGCCATCTTCAGTTGTGCAGCTGACACGGCGGCTTTGGTTCACGCGAAAATGCCCGATTGGCCTTCCGTCCTCGGATTTCTTGCCCGAGTAAATGTCATACTGAAGTCCGCCATCTTGCTTGAGAAAACTGGTATCACCGTGATGGTCTTCCAAAATTCCTGAAACTTTTGCGAGAGTTTCCTGTAGTTCGGCTCTTTCTTGCTGAGTTGCCTGTTTGAAATCGCGACGAAATTTGTCGGTGTATTGCAGACGAGGAAAGGGAAGTAAATCATCTCCCAACAAGTCGCGACGGCTGCGATTCCAAATCATCAGTCCCCAGTCCGAGAGTAAGGCGCCGCTTTGGTCTTCATCCAAGAGCCCCGCAGGTATGCCCACAACTTGGTCGTTTGAACACACATGACCTTGTGCCATCAAGGCAAGTTCTAACCGATGCCCGCGCAAACCATTTGTGTCCACTTGAATCGGCAACCGCGGAATTGACAACAGAGATTGTCCGGTCTCAAAAATGTACACAATCTCATCTGCATAGAACATCCCGGCGATATTAAGGTATCCTTGCAGACTCTTGAATGCTCCCGTCAAGTTGAAAACGACCGAGTAC
>JAKOPZ010000295.1 GCA_029778615.1 Chloroflexota bacterium
ATTGTTTGCGGCGATGCGCAAAGTGGGCATTGACCCGAACAACAAATCGGACGTGACGGTTGTGCAGCAGCCGTTTGACATGTCGCTCTTGCTCAATCGCGAACTCGACGCCGCGCAAGCCATGACGTACAACGAATACGCGCAGGTGCTCGAAGCGGTGAATCCGAAAACGGGCGAATTGTACAAACCCGAAGATTTGAATGTCATCAATTTCAATGACGTTGGTACTGCGATGCTGCAAGACGGAATTTTCGTGCGCGGCGATTGGATCAAGGACGCGAAAAATCAAGACACCGCCGTGAAATTTTTGGAAGGCGCGTTCAAGGGTTGGATTTACTGCCGCGATAATTTTGACGACGCGGTGAACATTGTGCTCAAGTACGGCACCACGCTCGGCAAAGGACATCAGACGTGGCAGTTGAATGAAATCAACAAGCTCATCTGGCCCTCGCCGAACGGTTTGGGCATCATGGACCCCGCCGCGTTCAAACAGACGGCGGAAATTTCACAGCAGTTTGAAATTATCAAAGCCGCGCCCAAAGACGGCGTTTACACCACAACGTATGCCCAAAAAGCATTGGACGAATTAAAAGGCATGGGCGTGGATGTGACGGGCGCGAACTATAAACCGGAAACGGTGCAAATTACCAAAGGCGGGGAATAACCAAGTAACACGGTAGCAGGTAGCAAGTAGTAGGAGCAAGTGCTCTGTACTACTTGCTACCATTTTCTTGCTACTTGAAAGGAGGCAATGATGCCGGAACAAATGGTGCGTGGCGCGTTAATCCAAACAACATGGACGGGCGACAAACAGTCCATGATTGAGAAACATGTACAGTACGTCAAGCAAGCCGCAAACGAAGGCGCGCAGGTCATGTGCTTTCAAGAATTATTTTACGGTCCGTACTTTTGCCAAATTCAAGACCCACAGTATTACGGGCTCACCGAAAAAATCCCCGATGGTCCCACTGTGAAATTGATGCAAGAGCTCGCGCGGCAGCACAGCATGGTCTTGATTGTGCCGATGTACGAAGAGGAACAAACGGGCGTTTATTACAACACTGCGGCTGTCATTGATGCCTATGGAAAATATCTCGGCAAATATCGCAAGACCCACATTCCGCAGGTCAAGGGCTTTTGGGAAAAATTTTATTTCCGCCCCGGCAATCTCGGTTATCCCGTTTTTGAAACGGCGGTGGGCAAAGTCGGCGTGTATATTTGCTACGACCGCCATTTTCCCGAAGGCGCGCGCATGTTGGGCTTGCACGGCGCGGAATTGGTGTTTATCCCTTCTGCCACGTCGCGCGGACTCTCGATGCACTTGTGGGACATTGAACAGCGCAGTCACGCGATTGCGAATGGTTATTTCGTCGGCACTATCAATCGCGTGGGCGTGGAACAAGAATTCGGTCCGAATGATTATTATGGCTCGTCGTACTTTTGCGACCCGCGCGGTTCGTATATTGGCGACAAGGCGAGCGATAAAAACGAAGAGCTCATTGTGCGCGATTTGAACATGGACTTGATTCAAGAGGTGCGGCAGACGTGGCAATTTTATCGCGACCGTCGTCCCGAACTGTACGGCGACATTGTGACGTTGTAGGAGGGAAAATGGATTTCGGAATCACTTTCAAGAGTGACCTCGACGTGCGCCGCGAAGTGAAATTGGCACAGCAAGCGGAAGCGAACGGCTTTGGCTATGTGTGGACGTTCGATTCGCATGTGCTGTGGCAAGAATGTTATACGCGCATGGCTCTGTGGGCGTGGAATACAAAAAAAGTTCACATCGGCACGCTGGTCACCAATCCGATTGTGCGCGACATGACCGTGACCGCGAGCGGTTTTGCGACGCTGCAAAAAATTTCACACGGGCGTATGGAATTGGGCATCGGGCGCGGTGATTCGTCGCGGCGCGTGCTCGGCAAAAAACCGACGACCAACGAAAACTTGATGAACTTTGTGCAAGAGTTTCGTGACCTGACGGGCGGCAAGCCCGTCGCGTATGACGGACACGAAATTCAATTGCCCTGGGCGGATGCGGGCGTGCCGCCGGTGTGGATTGCGGGCTATGGACCCAAAGTCTTGACCGCCGCAGGCAAGTATGCGGACGGCATCATCATGCAGTTTGCCGACCCGCATCTCATCAAATGGTGCCTCGAATTTGTAAAACAAGGCGCGCAAGAGGCGGGACGCGATTATCGCGACATCCGTGTCATGTCCGCCGCGCCGGTTTGGATTTCCGATGATTTGGAGACGGCGCGCGAACGCGTGCGGTGGTTCCCCGCGCTGGTGTCGAATCATGTGGTGGACTTGCTGAAACGCTATCCGAAAGAAGAACTACCGCCCGAACTCATAACCTACGTCCAAGACCGCAAGGGCTATGATTATTTGCACCACGCGCAGGTGGGGAGTGACAACGCGCAATTTGTGCCCGATGAAATCACCGACCGCTACTGCATCGTCGGCGGCGTCAAGGAACAAATTCGCCGCCTCGAAGAATTACAGTCCGTCGGCGTACACCAATTCAACATTTACCTGATGGTCGGCGATGAGGAAAAACAAGTGGCGGCGTACGGGAGCAAAATCATTCCGCATTTTAACCCCGCGAAATCCGCGAAACGTACGAAAACCGCGAAAGAAAAGAGCGTGAAAAGGAAAGCTGTGAAAAGC